>JAYTRE010000129.1:0-4620 GCA_043746395.1 Pseudonocardiales bacterium | reverse complement strand
GTCGGTGCGGCGTCGGGCGGCCCGGTCATACACCGCGCGCGAGAGCGGGGGCCCGCCGAGGTGCATCAGGGCTCGGTGGTGACCGGGATGAGCGCAGCGACCGGAGCGGTGACGGCCGCCGCATCGCCGACGATCACTGCGGCAAGCCGAGCTGGGCCGAAGAACTGCGCAGCCGCGGCGCTGACCTCCTCGACGCTGAGCTTGCTCAGCCGGGCGGGGTGCTCGGCGAGCCAGTCCAGGCCGAGACCGGAGGCGGCCAGTGCCACCAGGGTCGAGGCCAGCCCCGCCTGCGTCGCCGTCGACAACGCGAGCGTGCCGATCGCGTACTGCCGGACGGCGTCGACCTCGGCTGCGGTGACCGGCAACGACGCGATCCGGCCCAGCTCGTAGCGAGTCTCGAGCAGGGCCGGCGCGGTGACTTCGGTGGCCACCTCGACCTCCAGGATCAGCGACGAGCCCTGGACGTGATGATCGATGCGGCTGTGCGGACCGTAGGTGTAGCCCTTGTCCTCGCGGATGTTCTCGGTCCACCGGGAGGAGAAATAGCCGCCGAAGATGAGGTTCGCCAGCTGCAGCGCGGGGTAGCGCTCGTCACTGCGCCCGACGGCTGCCGCACCGAACCTCATCGAGGACTGGACCGAGCCGGGCCGGTCGAGCACGAGCAGCGGACCCGGCACCGCGTCGGGCAGGGCCGCAACGCGCGGCCGCACCGCGCGGCCCACCCAGCCGGTGAGAGCGGCCTCGACGTGATCGAGTGTGCGAGCCGGCGAGACGTCGCCCACGACGACGAGCACGGCGCCGTCGGGCCGGATGCGCTCGGCGTGCAACCGCCGCAGTTGCGCCGGCGTCGCAGCGGCCACCGCCTCAGGCTGCGGCAGGTCGCCGGCGTAGGGGTGATCGCCCCACATCCGGTGCCCGAGCGCCTCGCTGGCGACGACGCCGCCGCGCGAGCGGGCGATCACCAGCCGCTCGACGAGCCGCTCGCGTTCGGTGGCGACCTCGTCGGCAGGGTAGGTCGCGTCGGTGAGCACCGTGGCGACGAGCCCCAGCAGCGCGGGCAGGCCGGTCGCGAGCACGTTGCCGCCGAGCAGGAGCCGGTCGGCGTCCACCCCGACCGACAGCTCCCCGCCGAGTGCCTGCACGGCGGCGGCCAGGCCGGTGCGGTCGAACGACCCGGCTCCGGTGAGCATCGCGTCGGACAGCAACGCGGCGCGAGCGGGATGGGTCGCCTGCGCCGACTGGAACGGCACCCGCAGCCGCACCTCGACGAGGGGCACGCCCGGTTTGCGGACGACGACCACCCGCAGGCCGCTGCCAAGCGTCCGCTCGGCCACGGTGAGCCGCTTCGGGCGGCTGGGTGCGGTCAGCGCGGGAACCGTCACTGCGCACCTCCCGCGACGAGCTCGAGCACCGCTCTGCCGTCGGGGCGCAGCCTGGCCGCGGCCGCGCGCACCGCGTCCTCCGAGATCGCCGCGAGGCGGGCCGGCAACTCAGCGACCAGCTCGGCCCGGCCGTGCAGCAGCTCGAACTTGGCGAAGTTCAGGGTGCGCGACAGGACGCTGTCCAGCTCCCGGAACAGGACGCTCACCAGCCTGGTGCGCACCCGATCCAGCTCTCCGGGCGCTAGACCCTCGTCGGCGACCCGCGCCAGCTCCTCGTCGACGGCGCGCAGGATCGGCTCCAGCGACGCGGCGTCGGGGTAGTGCGCGGTGATCGTGAACGCCGTGGGATCACGCTCGTCGAACGGGTCACCGAACTCGCCGAGGTAGGCGGAGACATCGGTGACGAGGTGCTCGCGCTGCACCAGCCGCTGCTGCAGCCGTGCGGCATCGCCCTCGCTGAGCAGCTCGGCTAGCAGCACCGTCGCCAGCTGATCGTCGAGGGAGCCGACGGGATCCGCGACGCGGTAGCCGATGGCGACGGCCGGGATCGGGGCGTGCGCGTCGTGGTGGGTGCCGCGCCGCTCGGCGGTCAATGGCGGTTCGGCGAAGCTGGGGCGCTTGGGCGCGCGGCGCTTCTTGATCGGTCCGAAGTGCTTGGCTACCAAGGCCAGCGTCCGGTCGGCGTCCAGGTCGCCGCCCACCGCGAGCACCGCGTTCGCGGGCGCGTAGTAGCGGGTGAAGAAGTCCCGCGCATCCGCCACCGTCGCGCTCTCAAGATCCTCGAACCCGCCATAGCCGTTGTGGGAGTTGGCGAAGGTGTCAAACAGCAGGTTCGGCAGCACGATCCACGGGAAGCCGCCGTACGGGCGGTTCAGCACGTTGACGCGAATCTCCTCCTTCACGACCGCAAGCTGGTTGGCAAGGTTCTCCTCGGTGATGCGCGGCGCGAGCATCCGATCGGCCTCGAGGAACAGGCCTCGCTCGAGGGCGTTGGACGGCAGCGCCTCGAAGTAGTTGGTGTAGTCGAAGTGGGTGCTGCCGTTGAACGTGCCGCCGGAGGACTGCACGTAACGGAAGTGCTCGAGCTTGTCCAGGTTCGCCGAGCCCTGAAACATCAGGTGCTCGAACAGGTGCGCAAAGCCGGTGCGGCCCTCGGGTTCGGAGCGGATGCCCACGTCATAGAGGACGGCCACCCCGATGACCGGCGCGGAGCGATCCGGCGCGAGCACGACGCGCAGGCCGTTGTCGAGAGTGTGGTGGACGAGCTCGAAGGACGGGGCGAGAAGTTTCAGCGGGCGCGGCACGTTAGCCACCTTACGAGAGGGGCGCTTAGGCGTGCAGGCCCGCCGTGCCCAGCCGGGCGAAGCCGCGCCAGAGCAGGGCGGTGGCCTCGGCGCCCCGATAGAGCATCGAGAGGTTGACCTTCTCGTTGGGGGCGTGGATCTGGTCGTCGGGCAGCCCGACACCGAGGAACACCAGCGGCGCCCCGAGCGCCTGCTGGATCGCGGCCTCCGGGCCGCTGCCGCCCTCGCGGGTGGGCAGCACCGCACGGCCGTCGAAGGCCTGGCTGATGGCCTCGGTGAGGGCGGCGTAGGCGGGGGTGTCGATCGGGACGAGGCAGGGCGCGACGCCCTCGCCCTCCCACTCGATGGAGGCAGTGACCCCCGTCGGAGTGTGGGCCGCGATGAATTCCCGCACCGCAGCGGTGATCGCGCGTGGATCCTGGTTGGCCACTAGCCGAAACGACAGCTTGACGAAGGCATCGCTGGGCACGATCGTCTTGCCGCCGGCGCCCTGATAGCCCCCGCCGATCCCGTTGACCTCGGCCGTGGGGCGCGCGCCGAGCCGCTCCAGGGTGCTGAACCCCGCTTCGCCGGCGAGCGCGCGCGACTTGGCCACGTCGAGGAACTCGGCATCGGCGTGCGGCACCTTGGCGAACAGCGCGCGCTCGTCGTCGCTGAGCTCGAGGACGTCGTCGTAGAAGCCGGGCACCTGCACCTTGCCGCGGTCGTCGTGCAGCGCCGCGGTCAGGCGCGCGATGGCGGTGGCCGGGTTGGGGACCGCGCCGCCGAACACGCCGGAGTGCAGGTCCAGGTCGGGCCCGTGGAAGGCGACGGTGCACACGACCAGGCCGCGCATGCCGGTCACTGTGCTGGGGGTGTCGGCCGCGATCATGCCGGTGTCGGTGATCACGACCACATCGCAGTCCAGGCGCTCGCGGCGCTCGGCGAGCAGCGCGGCGAAGTTCGGCGAGCCCGACTCCTCCTCCCCTTCGATGAGGAACTTCAGGGTTACGGCGGGGCTGGTGCGCCCGGTCGCCGCGAGGTGGGCACGCAACCCGAGCAGGTGAAACAGCAACTGGCCCTTGTCGTCGGACGAGCCGCGGGCCCGCAGGAGGTCACCGTCGATCGTGGGCACGAACGGATCGGTCTGCCACAGCTCGATCGGGTCGACGGGCTGCACGTCGTGGTGGCCGTAGACGACGACGGTGGGTGCATCCGGATCGTCGCTGGGCCATTCGGCGAAGACGGCCGGCAGCCCGGCGGTAGGCCAGATCTCGACGGTCGGAAACCCCACGGCGCGGGCCGCCGCGGCGAACCATTCGGCGCTGCGGTGCACGTCGTCGTGGTGCTCGGGCTGCGCGCTGATGCCCGGGATGCGCAGCCACTGATCGAGGTCGGCGAGCAATTCGGCGCGGTGCTCGTGGACGTAGGTGCGCTCCGCGGACCGCTCGGTAGTCATGGGCGCGACGATATCGTGCCGATCATGGCAGCTGAGGTGGACGTCGTGGTGGTTGGCGCGGGCCTGATGGGCGCGGCCGCCGCGTGGTCGGCGGCGCGGCGCGGCCTGTCGGTGCAGGTCCTTGAGCAGTTCGCGGCAGGGCACCGCAATGGCAGCTCGCACGGCAGCGCCCGCATCGTGCGCCGGGCCTACGGCGACGGCCTCTACGTCCGGCTCACCGGACGCGCCTTCGAGTTGTGGCGCGAACTCGAACGCGACGCCGGCACGCCGTTGCTGCGCACGCTGGGTGGGCTGGACTTCGGGCCGCGCCGCGACGTGGCACGGATGGCTCGCCTGCTCACCGAGGCCGCGGTGGAGCACGAGGTGCTGACCGCGTCCGCTGCCGAACAGCGCTGGCTGGGCATGCGCTTCGACGGGCCGGTGCTGTTTCACCCGCAGGCCGCAACGGTGGACTCCGCCGCGGCGGTGACGGCGATGCTCGACGTGGCCCGCCGCC
>JAYTRE010000128.1:0-3778 GCA_043746395.1 Pseudonocardiales bacterium | reverse complement strand
GAGGTCGGCCTCCCTCTCGGAGGAGACCATCGATGTCTGAGCACACCGCGTCGCAGCAAGCCGCGCTCGATCGCAGCATCGTCCTGGAAGCGCGAGTCCGGGCGGCACCAGCCAAGTTCCGAGTTTTGACCGGAGACCGGCCGACAGGTCCGTTGCATCTTGGGCACTACCTCGGCACCTTGGCGAACCGGGTCCGGCTTCAAAATCTCGGTGTTGAGGTGATGGTGCTGATCGCGGACTACCAGGTGATGACCGACCAACAGCCCGGCCGCCAACTGCCTGGCACGGTGCGGGGCATCGTCGCTGACTATCTCGCCGCCGGTATCGACCCGGCCCGGTCGGCGATCTTCACCCACAGTGCGGTGCCGGCTCTGAACGAGCTGGTGCTGCCGTTCCTCAGTCTCGTCAGCGACGCCGAGCTGCACCGCAATCCGACCGTGAAATCCGAGACCGAGGCCACCGGCAACCCGCCGACCGGTCTGATGCTGACCTATCCGGTGCACCAGGCCGCCGACATCTTGTTCTGCAAGGCTAATCTCGTTCCCGTCGGTCTGGATCAGCTTCCGCATTTGGAGACCACGAGGCTTATCGCGCGCCGCTTCAACGACCGCTACACCGACCAGCCGCTGTTCCCCGAGCCTGACGCCCTGCTGACAGACACTCCGATGCTGATGGGATTGGACGGGAGGAAAATGAGCAAGACACGTGGCAACGGCATCACCCTCCAAGCGAGCGAGGACGAAACTGCACAGGCGATCCGCCGCGCCCCAACCGACGCCGATCGGCAGATCACCTACGACCCCATCCATCGCCCGGCCGTGGCCAACCTGCTCGACCTGCTCGCAGCCGCGACCGGCTGCGGACCGGAACAGCTTGCCGACGAGATCGGCGCCGGCGGCGCCGGACGCCTCAAACAGACGCTGACCGAGGCGATCAACGAACTACTTCATCCACTGCGTCGCCGTCGCGCCGAACTTAGCGACGACGCAGCGTACCTCGATCAGGTACTTGCTGCCGGCAACGCACGCGCACGACACCTCGCCGAGCAAACCCTCGACGAAGTTCACGACGCCCTCGGGATGACATACGCCAAGCACTGACACACACCGCGCGCCGGACGGCGACGCGCATCGAAGTACCGGCACCAAAGGCCGTGCGATAGCCCGAACTTCCGCGGCACGCCTTCGCGTTCCGGGGCGGGGTCGAGTTGCCCGGTGATCATCGTCATCCTGGCCGGGCGGCCGGGCGACATTCTGATTTGATCAGTGCATGGCCATTTCGGCGAAGCACATCGGGATCTTGTTGTTCGACGATGTCGAAGAGCTCGACGCCGTCGGTCCGTGGGAAGTCCTCGCCTATTGGACTCGCAACCACCCCGAGGACGAGTGGGACGTCTTCCTGCTTTCCCAGCATGGCGGTCCGGTCACCGCCGCCAAGGGGATGGTGATCGGCGCGCAATGCGCGCTGGCGGACGCGCCACCGATGGGTGTGTTGATCCATCCCGGCGGCCACGGCACCCGTGGCCTGATGAACAACCACGAGCACCTGGCCTGGGTGCGTGCCCAGCGCGAGCAGGTGCCGTTGATGACCAGCGTGTGCACCGGATCGTTGGTCTACGCCGCCGCCGGGCTGCTGGCCGGGCGACCCGCGACGACGCACTGGGGCGCCCTCGACGAGCTCGCCGCGGCCGACCCGAGCATCGAGGTCCGCCCCGTCGATCGGTATGTCGACGATGGGGACATCATCACCTCGGCCGGGGTGTCAGCCGGCATCGACATGGCACTGCATCTGGTGGTGCGCCTGGCAGGCCCCGAGCGGGCACGCCAGATTCGGCGGGGCATCCAGTACGACCCCGCACCGCCGGTGTAGCCAGCGGCGCCAGCACTCGACGGACGTACCACTGACCGATCCCAAGCGGGACCTAGAGTGGGTGGGCTGCCCCAGGACCCTGTGACGTTCTTCGAGAACGAGGACCTGGGCATGCTCGCCAACGACGAGTTCGACATCGAGCGTCGCCCCCGACCTGGCGGCCAGGTCCTGAGAGGGCTTCGCTTGAGGGCAGCCGTGTTTGCCGAGCTGTTCGCGGGCTGGCTGCCAGCCGGTCGGCAACCCTGAGCGCCGGCCAGTTGCCAGAGGACCCCGCACTGCGCACTCGGGTGTCGAGCGCCTGGCAGGATCAGCGGCGCATGACCCATGACATCGTGCGCCGCGCCGACAAGGAGGGCAGATGGTCGGGGAGCTGGTCGACCCGCGCCGCAGCGAGCCGCCGTACGGCCTCGCGGAGCGCCCGATGCTCGAGGCGTGGCTGGAGTTCCACCGGGCGACCCTGCAGCTCAAGTGCCAGGGGCTCGACGCTGCGCAGCTCGCCGCCCGGCCGGTGCCGACCTCGGCGCTGTCGCTGCACGGCCTCGTACGCCACCTGGCAGACGTGGAGCGCGGCTGGTTCACCCGGACGCTGCTGCGCGCTCCGGGCACCCCTTCGCTGTTCTACGACCCCGCCGTGCAGGACAGCGGGATGGTGCCCCTCGACGGCGCCGACCACGCCGCCGACCTCACCGTCTGGCAGGAGGAGTGCGCGCGCAGCCGGCAGCACGCCGCGCGGTTCGACCTCGACGACGCCGGCCTGCGTGACGGCCAGGAGTGCTCGCTGCGCTGGATCTACACCCACATGGTCGAGGAGTACGCCCGGCACAACGGCCATGCGGACCTCCTCCGGGAGCTCGTCGACGGGGCCGTCGGTTGGTGACGGTGCGCGCCGCGACCGCCGACGGCGACGCGCGGGCCTGCGCCGCGGTCTACGCGCCGTACGTCACCGACACCGCCGTGACCTTCGAGAGCGAGCCGCCGACGGCCGCCGAGATGGCCGGGCGGATCGCGGCGGCTGCCCGCCGGCACGCGTGGCTGGTCTTGGAGGACAACGGGAGGGTCGTCGGCTTCGCGTACGCCGGCCCGTACAAGCTGCGTCCGGCCTACCGCTGGGCCTGCGAGGTCAGCGTCTACCTAGAGCGCGGGCGGCGGCGCACCGGCGGTGGCCGGCTGCTGTACGAGGCGCTGCTAGCCCGGCTGGGCGAGCGCGGCTTCCGCACCGCCGTCGCCGGCATGACTCTGCCCAACGACGCGAGCGCCGGACTGCACCGCGCGCTCGGCTTCGAGGCGGTCGGGACCTACCGGCGCATCGGCTGGAAGCACGGGCGCTGGCACGACGTCGCGTGGGTGCAACGCGCGCTCGGCGACGACGAGGCCCCGCCGGTCGAGCCGCGCTGAGGGCTGCCTCCGCGCGCGGCAGAATGAGGCCGGAAGACAGCGAGGCCCGGCTTCGCCGTCTGATTGACGGCGACGAGGCGGTGCCGCCCGCGGCGCACGAGGAGCTCGCGGTCGAGGACTTCCCATTCCTGCTCGACCACGACCCAGACCAGCCGTCGGGCAACGGTGCGCAATCCCGTATGCCGATCCCTATGCGGGCCCGTGTAGTCGCCTGCTTGCTGCAGTTGGCGACCGTAGATCTGACCCTCCGTCGCTACGACACGGATGGTCGCCGTAGCGACGAGCACCGTGCTGCGAGGAAGCCTGCGCTCAGCGTTCAACGGAAGCGGCGAGATTGTCCAGCGAGGACGACAATCCCGTCGCGTGATCTGCAGCGTTGATCCCGTCGGGCGTGAAGGTGTTCTGCTGGCTGACGTGGTAGGGGCTACAGCACTGGCGGGGCCCGGCGGGTTCGCGGGTGCCCTTGACATCCATGTCCGATTGGGATGAGCTGCTCGTACCGTAATGGGATAGC
>JAYTRE010000127.1:0-2352 GCA_043746395.1 Pseudonocardiales bacterium | reverse complement strand
ACGAGGCTGCCGAAGACCCAGACGAGGGCGACGACCGTGAGCGGCACGGCGATCGATTCGGCGATCGTGAGGTCGTGGGTGGTGGCCAGGTTCACCTGGTGGTAGGTACTGGCCAGTCCGCCGGCCCGGATGGTGACGCCGTCTTGCGTGCCCACCAGCGGATCGGTGAGGGCGGCGGCGCGCAGCGGTGCGCTGCTGTCGTCGCCGGCGATCCGCGCGACGACGAGGGCGGCCGCGCCGTCCCGGCTGATCAGGGCACGGCGTTCGATCGGAGCGGCCGTCCAGTAGGAGGCGATCTGGCTGGCGTAGGGCGAGCGGTGCAGCGCGGCCACGATGCTCAAGCCCACGTGGCGCGCCGGCGCGCTGGCGGCACCGGCCGGCGCGATCACCTCGAGGACGAGGTTCGTGTCGCCGGTGTGGAAGCGGGAGGCGAGCAGGTTGTTGGCCTGACTCGACGGGGCGCCGGGATCAGTGAAGCCGCCTGAGGACAGGTGCGCGGCTGCGGAGCTGCCGTAGACGGCCGCCGCGACAAGCAGCAGCCCGGCTATGGCGAGTACCCGTCGCGGGACGGCGATGCCGAGGTTGGCCAGGCGAGTGAGCATGTCGGTCTCCGAGGGCCGCGGGATAAGAACAAGGCTAAGTTAGCTACGCTAACTTAGCCTTGTCAAGCGCCGCGCGTCCGCTCCCTTCGAGCCGTCCCCGTATCCTGGACGCCATGCCACTCACTGAATCCCGCCAGGCCGAACTCACCGAGAAGGTGGCCGCGCGCGAGCGGCTTACCCGCGCGGACGGCGAGGATCTCTACGCCAGTGACGATTTGGCCTGGCTCGGCGGTCTGGCCCACGACGTGCGCACCGAGAAGAACGGGACGACCACCTTCTTCAACGTCAACCGGCACCTCAACCTGACCAACGTCTGCACCGCCTCCTGTGCCTACTGCAGCTTCCAGCGCAAGCCCGGGCAGCAGGACGCCTACACGATGCGGGTCGAGGAGGCCGTCGAGAAGGCCCTGGCCATGAAGGACGATGGCCTCACCGAGCTGCACATCGTGAACGGCCTGCACCCGACACTGCCGTGGAAGTATTACCCGCGGGTGCTGCGCGAGCTCAAAGCGGCGCTGCCGGACGTCGCACTCAAGTGCTTTACCGCCACGGAGATCCACTTCTTCGAAGAGATCTCGGGCCGCAGTGCCGACGAGGTACTCGACGAGCTCATCGACGCCGGGCTGGAGAGCCTCACCGGGGGCGGCGCGGAGATCTTCGACTGGGACGTCCGCAAGCAGATCGTCGACCACAAGACGCACTGGCAAGACTGGTCGCGCATTCACCGCCTGGCGCATCACAAAGGGCTGCGGACCCCGGCCACCATGCTGTACGGGCACATCGAGGAGCCGCGCCACCGCGTCGACCACGTGCTGCGACTGCGGGAACTGCAGGACGAGACCGGCGGCTTCGCGGTCTTCATCCCGCTGCGCTTCCACAACGACAACAATCGGCTGTCGCACCTGCCCATGGCGCAGCCGGCGGAGGTCCTCAAGACCTTCGCCGTCAGTCGGCTGATGCTCGACAACTTCGATCACGTGAAGGTCTTCTGGGTCATGCACGGCCTGTCCACCTCGCAGCTGGCGCTGAACTTCGGCGCCGACGACATGGATGGTTCGGTGGTTGAATACAAGATCACCCACGACGCCGACGGGTACGGCACGCCCGACAAGCTGACCCGCGACAACCTGCTCGAGCTGATCCGCGACGCGGGTTTCACGCCGAAGGAGCGCAACACCCGCTACGAGGTGATCCGCGAGTACGAGGGACCGGTGCCGCTCGCCGAACGGCGCGCTCAACCGCAAGCCGTCTGGGCCTAAGCCGGTGAGCGCCCCGCAGCCCGCGCGCCAGCCGTCGTTCGGCAGTTGGCTGGGCTCGATGTGGCTCTACTCCGCGCTGCGCTTCGGGCTGTTCTTCGCGCTGTGGGGACTGCTCGCGCTGCTCGGCCTCGGCAGCCTGATCGCGGCCTTCCTCGCGCTGGTGCTGTCGGTGCCGCTCTCGTTGGTCCTGCTGGCCGGTCCCCGGCGGCGCTTCGCGGCCAACCTCGAGGCGCGCGTGGACGCCCAGCGGGCCCGCCGCGCCGAGCTCGACGCAGAGCTCGATCCCGACCTCGGGGCGTGAGCTTATTGCGCCGGCCCGGCGGGCCGGGCCGGACGCGGCGCGCTGTGCTTATGGCGTCCGGCCCGGTGGTCCGGACGCGGCGCGCCTGGACCTACGGTCGGCGCGCCTGGACCTACGGTCGGCGCGCCTGGACCTACGGTCGGCGCGTGAGCCTATTGCGCCGGCCCGGCGGGCCGGGCCGGACGCGGCG
>JAYTRE010000126.1:0-7809 GCA_043746395.1 Pseudonocardiales bacterium | reverse complement strand
TGGTCGGCGGGGTGGGGCCGGCGGCCGCGGCCGCCGCAACGTCGGCAGCGCTGGCCGCGAGCGCCCCAGCCGGCGCCGAACCGGTCGAGCTGGTGCTGTGCGCCGGCATCGGCGGCGGCTTCGGCCTCGACATCGGCTCGGTGGCCGTGGCGTCGGCCATCGTCTTCGCCGATTTCGGTGCCGAGACCGCAGCCGGCTTCGCGTCGGCAGCAGAGCTCGGCTTGGGCATCGAGCGATACGACGTCGCGCCCCAACTCGCCGTCGAGCTGACCGACCGGACCGGCGGGCAGCTCGGCACGATCCTCACGGTGGCCACCGTGACCGGCACCGCGGCAACCGCGGCGGCCCGCCGCGCCCGCTACCCCGATGCCGTCGCTGAGGCCATGGAGGGTGCCGGAGTGGCGGCAGCCGCGGCGTACCACGGCGTAGCGGTCGCCGAGATCCGTGCGATCAGCAACGCCGTCGGGCCGCGCCAGCGCGAGGCCTGGCGCATCCCCGACGCCCTCACCGCTCTCGGCCACGCCGTCGCCGCGATCGTCGCCGCGCCCTTGGAGCTCACATGAAACTGGCCTTCTCGTCCTGCCCGAACGACACCTTCGTCTTCCATGCGTGGACGCACGGGCTGCTCGCTGGCGCGCCCTCCGTCGACGTGACCTACGCCGACATCGATGTCACCAACACCGCCGCAGAACGCGGGGAGTTCGATGTCGCCAAGGTCTCCTACGGCGCGCTGCCGTGGCTGTTGGGCCGGTATGCGCTGCTGCCCGCGGGCGGCGCAGTCGGGCGCGGCTGCGGGCCGTTGGTCCTCACCCGCGGCGGGGTGCCCAATCTGGACGGCCAGATCGTGGCGGTGCCCAGCGAGCGGTCCACCGCCTACCTGCTGTTGCGGCTGTGGGCAGCCGGCCAGCGCCCGGCCCGCATCGACGTCGTCCCGTTCGCCACGATCATGCCGGGGGTCCGCGACGGCCGCTACGACGCCGGCCTGGTCATCCACGAGGCACGCTTCACCTATCCCAGCCACGGGCTCACCGCGCTCGTCGACCTCGGGCAGTGGTGGGAGACCGACACCGGCCTGCCCATCCCGCTCGGCGCTATCCTGGCCAAGCGCGAGCTCGACGCCGCGGCCCTCACCCGGGTGCTGCGCGCCTCGGTCGAGTACGCCTGGGCACACCCCGCGGCATCCGCCGCCTACGTCGCCGCCCACGCCGACGAGATGGCACCGGAGGTGCAGCGGCAGCACATCGCGCTCTACGTCAACGACTTCACCCGCGACCTCGCGGACGAGGGATACGCCGCAATCGCCACCCTGCTGGACCGGGCCCACGCGGCGGGCCTCACCCCGGCGTCGCCCCCGCTGCGCTGAGGTCCCGCGGCGGTCGCCGCCCCGCGGAGTACCGCCCGGCGTCCGGTCAGGCGTCGAGGTTGTCGGCGAAGGCGCGCAGCAACCCGGCGACCTTGCCGGCTTCGACTCGCTCGGGGTAGCGGCCCCGGCGCAGCGAGTTGGAGACGTCGTCGAGCAGTTTGATGAGGTCCTCGACCAGCGGCGCCATCTCGTCGGCGGGCTTGCGCGTCGCCCGGGCTACCGAGGGCACCGGATCGAGCACCCGGACCTGCATCGCCTGGTTGCCCTTGCGCCCGGAAACCACGCCGAACTCGACCCGCTGACCCGCCTTGAGCTCAGTGACACCCGCCGGAAGGGCATCGCGGTGGACGAAGACGTCCTCGCCCTCGTCGTAGGAGAGGAAGCCGAAACCCTTGTCGACGCTGAAGAACTTGACCTTGCCCGTAGGCACCGGATACTCCTCGGATTGCACATCCCGCGCCCACGGTGGTGCGCGATCGAAGGCACCGCACGCGCGGTGCCTCCCCTCTAGAGGCTACTGGTCGAACGGCCCGATGAGACACGAGATACTTGACCAATGGCCCCGCTGCCGGTTCCCGAGGACCGGACCGTCCGATTCGGGCTGGTGATCTTCGCCATCGGGGTGATCTTCATCTTCGTCGACGTGGTCCCGTTCTTCTTCGCCGTGCACAACCGCCCGCTGTGGCTGAACCTCGCCTGCCTCCTGGCGCCGGCCGGCTTCGCGGTCGCGATGGGTGCCGGGATCCGCCGCGGGCGCGCCGACCAACGCGCAGCCGCCGCCGAATTGGCCGAGTAACCAGGCCGGCCCCCGGCCATGGCAAAATGGAATGTCCGCGTCTGGTGACCGAGAGGGCTCCCATGGCCAACACCGCTCCGCGTCTTCCCGAGCAGTTTCGCGCCCCGGCGCCGGACGACTTCCACGTCAGTGAGCTCGCCGCCGACCAGGCCGGTGCGCTGTCACCGTTCGGGACCGACGTCGAGTTCCCGCTGCCCGTGGACGCGCTGCACTACACCCACCCGGGCCCCGCTGACCGTCCCCATCTCGCCGACGGGCGCTGACCGCCCCCGCGTGGCCACCCCACCGCCCTCGGGGCCGCGGCGCACCTCATGTCGCTGACCGCCTGGCTGCGCGGGCGCAGCGACGACCAACTGGCGCAGCTGCTGCGGCGCCGGCCCGACCTCTGCCTGCCGGTGCCCGCCGATCTCGCGACACTGGCCGGCCGGCTCGGCGTGCGCACCTCGGTGCAGCGAGCCGTGGACGGGCTCGATGCCTTCACCCTGCGTGTGCTCGAGGGGCTCGTCCTCGCCTCGGCCACTGCCACTGACCCGGGCCGGTCGTTGGCCGCCGCCCGGGACCTGCTCGATGCCGACGACGACCTCGGCCGAGGTCCCGTTGCCGGCGCCGTCGCCGAACTGCTGGAGCTCGCCCTGATTTGGGGCAGCGGCGACGCCCCTCACCTTGTCGCATCGGTGTCTGAGGCCGTCGGTCCGTACCCTGCCGGGCTGGGCCGACCGGCTGCCCAACTGCTGCGTTCAGTCTCCGACGTCCAGCTCGCGCCGGTGCTGCGGAACCTGGGCCTGCCCCCCGCCACGCAGCCAGGGTCCGGACAGGCGGTGGCCGCGGTCCTGGCCGAGCGCGACCGGGTCACCGAACTGGTCGCTGCCTGCGTGGCCGCCGAACGCGAGATCCTCGACCGCTTGGCCGTCGGGCCGCCGGTCGGGACCGTCCGTAACGCCCAGCTGCCGGTGGCCGCGGAGGATCCGACGCCGCCCAGCCGCCTGATTGCGAAGGGCCTGCTCATCCCGATCGACGCGCACACCGTGGAACTGGCGCGCGAGGTCGGGCTGGCGCTACGCACCAGCGCGCTAGGCGAGGTGACCCCCACGGCCCCAGCGATCGAATCGGTACAGCGCTCCCCCGCCGAGCTGGACCGGCTCGGCACCACTGCTGCCCTCGAGACCGTCCGGCTCGTCGAGGCGCTCGGCGAGGCATGGACGGCCAAGGCGGCCGCGGTGCTTCGCTCAGGCGGTGTCGGCGTCCGCGACCTGCGCCGCACCGCGCGCGAGCTCGGTGTGGACGAGGCGAGAGCGGCGCTGGTCATCGAGACGGCGTACGCGGCCGGGCTGGTCGGCGCCACGCACGGCATCGACCCGGTCTACCTGCCGACCGTCGAGTTCGACACCTGGCGCCGCCGCGACACCGCCCAGCGCTGGACCGAGCTCGCCATGGCGTGGCTGGGCATGACCCGCCAGCCCAGTCTGGTCAGCCAGCGCGGCGAGCGCGACCGGCTCATCACCGCGCTGAGCCCGGACGCCGAACGCGGCACCATCCCCGCCCTGCGCAACCACGTGCTCGCCGTCCTGGGCACCCTGCCCCCCGGCGCCGCCGCCGCCGACCACGCCACCGTCCTGGCCCGGCTCACGTGGCAGACACCTCGGCGCGCCAAGGCCCAGCGCCCGCTCGCGGCGGGAATCCTGGCCGAGGCGGACCTGCTCGGCGTCACCGCCGCCGGAGGTCTGACCGGGTACAGCCGCACGCTGTTGCACGGGACGCGCACGGTCGCCGAGCAAGTGCTCGCCGGCGCGCTGCCCGAACCGGTCGACCACTTCGTCGTCCAGCCCGACCTGACGATCGTCGTGCCTGGGCCGCCCACCGCGGCGCTCGGCCGCGAGCTGGCCCTCGCCGCGGATCTGGAGTCGACCGGCGGAGCCAGCGTCTACCGCATCTGCGAAGCGTCCCTCCGGCGCGCGCTCGACGCCGACCGCAGCGCCGCCGACCTCGTGCACTTCCTGACCCGGCACAGTCGCACGCCGCTACCGCAGGCGCTGACCTACCTCATCGACGACCTCTCCCGGCGACACGGCGTGCTGCGCGCCGGCACCGCGGCGAGCTACCTGCGCTGCGACGACGAGTCGCTACTCGCTCGCGTCCTGTCCGATCGCGGCGTCGACTCCCTGCAGCTGCGCCGGCTCGCGCCGACGGTGCTCATCTCGGCGGCACCAGCTACCCGCGTGCTCGACGAACTCCGCGCGGCCGGGTACGCGCCAGCGGGCGAGACCGCGGAGGGTGCCGTCGTCACCCTCGGCCCCGAACCGGCTCGGGCGCCCACCCGACCACCCGGGCGGGCGGTGCGGGACCGGGCCGGAACCGACCCGGGCGCGCACCTCGGCGAACTCGTCCGGCGGATCCGCTCCGGCGACGCGCTGAGCACGCTCAGCCAACGCCTCAACCCGATCGCACAGCAGATCCCCGGTGTCACCTCGGCCACGACGATGGGCCTGCTGCGCGACGCGATCCGAGCCGGTCGGCGGATCTGGCTGGGCTACGCCAGCCCCGACGGCACCGCCTCGCGCCACACGATCCTGCCGATCTCGATGGCCGGCGGCATGGTGCGCGGTCACGAGAGCGCGACCCAACGGTTGCAGTCGTTCTCGCTGCATCGCATCACCGCCGTCAGCGTCCTCGCCGACGAGGACGAGTCCGACGTCGGGGAGGACCCGCGCTGAGCGGATTCCCGCGCCTCGGCGGCGCGGGTGGCGGCTCGGCGGCGCGGAACACACCCGTCGGGCCCGATGTTTGAGACAATCGTGAACTGCCGCACTGCACGACCACCGAGGGTATGGGGACAACGATGAGACTGCACTGCACTGTCGGGCGCGCGGGTGACTGACGGACCGCTGATCGTCCAGTCCGACAAGACGCTGCTGCTCGAGGTCGATCACCCGCTCGCCCAGGAGGCGCGGGCCGCGATCGCACCGTTCGCCGAGCTCGAGCGTTCTCCCGAGCACGTGCACACCTACCGCCTGACGCCACTGGGGTTGTGGAACGCCCGCGCCTCCGGGCACGACGCCGAGCAGGTCGTCGATGCCCTGGTCCGCTTCAGCCGCTACGCCGTCCCGCATGCGCTGCTCGTCGACGTCGCCGACACGATGGATCGCTACGGACGCCTGCAGCTGGCCAAGCACCCCACCCACGGGCTCGTCCTCGTCAGCCTCGATCGGGCGGTGCTGGAAGAGGTGCTGCGGCAGAAGAAGATCGCGCCGATGCTCGGTGCCCGGCTCGACGCCGACACCGTGCTTGTGCATCCCTCCGAGCGCGGCCGGCTCAAGCAGGCGCTGCTCAAGGTCGGCTGGCCGGCCGAGGATCTGGCCGGCTACGTTGACGGCGAGGCGCACCCGATCGAGCTCGAGCAACACGACTGGACGTTGCGTGACTACCAGCGGCTGGCCGTCGACATGTTCTGGGCGGGTGGCTCCGGCGTCGTCGTGCTGCCCTGCGGGGCCGGCAAGACGCTGGTGGGCGCGGCCGCCATGGCCCAGGCCAAGGCCACCACGCTGATCCTGGTCACTAACACCGTCGCCGGACGCCAGTGGAAGCGCGAACTGATCGCCCGCACGAGCCTCACCGAGGAGGAGATCGGCGAATACAGCGGCGAGCGCAAGGAGATCCGGCCCGTCACCATCGCCACGTACCAGGTGATGACCACGCGTCGGAAGGGGGAGTACCGCCACCTGGAACTGTTCGACTCCCGCGACTGGGGTCTGATCATCTACGACGAGGTGCACCTGCTGCCGGCCCCCATCTTCCGCCTCACCGCCGACCTGCAGTCGCGTCGCCGCCTGGGCTTGACGGCCACGCTGATCCGCGAGGACGGCCGCGAGGGCGACGTCTTCAGCCTCATCGGTCCCAAGCGCTACGACGCGCCGTGGAAGGACATCGAGAACCAGGGGTGGATCGCGCCCGCGGACTGCACCGAGGTGCGGGTCACGCTCACCGACGCCGAGCGGATGGGCTATGCCACGGCCGAGCCCGAGGACCGCTACAAGCTCGCCGCCACGGCGCGGACGAAGCTACCGGTCATCAAGGCGATCGTCGACCAGCATCCCGACGATCAGGTGCTGGTGATCGGCGCCTACCTAGATCAGCTCGATGACGTCTCCGCCGAGCTGGACGGCGCCCCGATCATCCAGGGCTCGACGACCAACCGGGAGCGCGAGCGGCTCTACGACGAGTTCCGCCGCGGTGAGTCGCGGGTGCTGGTCGTGAGCAAGGTCGCCAACTTCTCCATCGACCTGCCTGAGGCGGCCGTGGCGGTGCAGATCAGCGGCACGTTCGGCTCGCGGCAGGAGGAGGCGCAGCGGCTCGGGCGGGTGCTGCGGCCCAAGCACGACGGCCGGCAGGCGCACTTCTACACCGTGATCGCCCGCGACACCCTCGATGCGGAGTACGCAGCGCATCGCCAGCGTTTTTTGGCCGAGCAGGGCTATGCGTACACGATCGTGGACGCGGATGACCTGCTGCGCCCGCTGTAGCCCTGCTCGGTGATCGATCCCCGCTGCAGCGGGCGCGGGCCCGCTTGAGTGCGGATCGATCACGACGCAGCGGACACAGCGAGGGGCGGCCCCTTCGGGACCGCCCCTCGCCGATGCTCGAACTCGTGAGCCGAGGCTCAGAAGTCCATGTCACCGCCCGGCATCCCGCCGCCGGCTGAGGCGCTGGCCTTCTCCGGCTTGTCGGCCACGACGGCCTCCGTGGTGAGGAACAGCGCGGCGATCGACGCGGCGTTCTGCAGTGCAGAACGCGTAACCTTCGCCGGCTCGACAATGCCCGCGGCGAACATGTCGACGTACTCGCCGGTCGCGGCATTGAGGCCGTGGCCCGCAGGCAGCGAGTTGACCTTCTCCGCGACGACGCCGCCTTCGAGGCCGGCGTTGATGGCGATCTGCTTGAGCGGAGCCATCAGGGCCACCTTGACGATGTTCGCGCCGGTGGCCTCGTCACCCGACAGGTCGAGCTTGTCGAATGCGGTGCCGACGGCGTTGGCCAGGGCCACGCCGCCACCCGGGAGCAGACCCTCCTCGACGGCCGCCTTCGCGTTGCGAACGGCGTCCTCGATGCGGTGCTTGCGCTCCTTGAGCTCCACCTCGGTCGCGGCACCAACCTTGATCACGGCAACACCGCCGGCCAGCTTGGCCAGGCGCTCCTGCAGCTTCTCGCGGTCGTAATCCGAGTCGCTCTTGTCGATCTCCGCACGGATCTGGTTGACCCGACCGGTGATCTGGTCGGCGTCGCCCGAGCCCTCGACGATCGTGGTCTCGTCCTTGGTGACGACAACCTTGCGCGCCTTGCCCAGCAGGTCCAGTCCGGCGTTCTCCAGCTTGAGCCCGACGGTCTCGCTGATGACCTGACCACCGGTCAGGATCGCGATGTCACCGAGCATCGCCTTGCGGCGGTCACCGAAGCCCGGCGCCTTGACGGCGCAGACCTTCAGGATACCGCGGATGTTGTTCACTACCAGAGTCGCAAGCGCCTCGCCTTCGACATCTTCGGCGACGATCAGCAACGGCCGGCCGGCTTTAGCAACGCCCTCGAGCACAGGCAGCAACTCGCGGATATTGGAGACCTTCTTGTCGTAGATCAGGATGTACGGGTTTTCGATTTCAGC
>JAYTRE010000125.1:0-4750 GCA_043746395.1 Pseudonocardiales bacterium | reverse complement strand
CGCAAGCCTGCTCGTACTCGGCGGTCTCGATGGCGCTCGGCGGAGCGGGCTGGTCGGGGCCGTACTCGGCCAGCAGCGTCTCCACCTCGACCCCGAACTCCTCGGCCGCGCGCTGCTCGAGCGCCTCGATGCGCAGGCGCTGTTCGGCGCGCATCATCTCGTCGCGGTGCACGGCATCGGTCAGGAGCGCCAACCGCTCGGTGAGCTCGCGGGTGCGGCCACGCAGGGTCAGCAACTCTCCCTCCCGGACCACCCGGGTCTGCTGGGCGATGTCGCGCTCGGAGACCGCCGCCGCGGCCGAGCGGCCGATGTGCACCAGCACCTGGCGGGCGAGGTCGCGCACCTCGGCCGCCACGACCGCGCCGCGGACGCGGGCCTCGCGGGCCTGCTGCTGTCGGTGGCGGGCGGCCCGCTCGATCTCGGCCGCCCGGAGCAGCTGATCGGCTCGCCCGGACACCGCGCGCACCCGCTCCTCGGCCGTGCGCACCGACAGTCGGGCATCCATCTCAGACTGCCGTTCCGCCGCGACCTCGGACTGCGCCGCATCCCGATGCACGGTGTCAGGTTCGCCCGGCTCGTCGGACTGGAGCTCGGCCAGGTGCAGGCGCTCCTCGAGCTCGGCCAGCCCGGCTAGGTCGCGGTCTCGGGCCTGCTCCGCCTCGCTCCGGGCGGCCTCCAGCCGCTGCGCTTCGGCGCGGGCCGAGCGTGCGGCCTGGCCCAGCTCCGCGAGCTGTTCGGCGACGGCCGCCAGCTTCGCGTCCGAGGCGTGCAGGGCCTCCAGTGCCGTCGCCACGTCGCTGGCCAGCTCGGCGGCGCGGGCCTGGGCATCGGCCAGGGCCGCGTGCAGCCCGTCGTGCCTGTCGGCCGCCTGCTGGGCCCGCTGCTGCGCCTCGTCGACCGCGGCCTGGATCTCCAGCACGCTCGGCGCCGAGGACGAACCACCGACCGACCAACGCGTCCCGAGGACGTCTCCGTCGCGGGTGACGGCCCGAAGGTGGGGATGGTCGGCCACCAGGCTGCGCGCGGCGGGCAGATCCGCAACGAGGGCGACCCCGTCGAGAGCCTCCTCGAGGCTGCCCCGCAGTGGTTCCGGAACGTGCACCACGTCGATTGCCCAGACGGCATCGGCCGGCAGCGTCGGCCTCGTGGGGCTCGCGAGCCGGGCCGGCGGGCCGCCGACCAGCAGCCCGGCGCGACCGGCGTCGTCGGCCTTGAGCAGTTCGAGGGCGCTGACGGCATCGGTGGTCGAGCTCACCGCGACCGCGTCGGCGACGGCGCCGAGCGCTGCCGCGAGCGCCGCCTCATGGCCGGCTTCGACGGTGAGCAGCGCGGCGACCGAACCCAGTACGCCCGGCAGCCGCGAACCGGCCGCCAGCAGAGCCCCCGCGCCGTCCTTGCGGGTCAACCCCATCGCCAGCGCTTCGGCGCGAGCCGTCCAGGTGGTCCGCTCGCGCTCGGCCTCCCGCTCGCCAGCGTCGAGTTCGCGCACCTCGGCGTCGACGGCGTCGAAGGCGGTCACGGCCGCCTCGTGCCGCTTGTCAAGGCCCAGCTCCCCGTCGTCCAGAGCTCCGACCTCAAAGCGCAGCTGCTCGACGGCGGCGTCGGCGCGCTCAGCCCGCATTCGGGCATCGGCGGCAGCGACGGACAGCCGGGCGATCTCGTCGCCACCCGCGGTGGCCCTGGTCTGCAGCGCGTTGACCTGCCCGGCCAGGGTGGCCAGCCCCTCGCGGCGATCCGCGACGGCCCGGGCAGCGGCGACGAGGGACCGTTCGGCATCGGCGAGGCGCCGTTCAGTGTCCTGGCGCCGGGCCATGACCTCGCTCAGCGTGGCCTGTGACTCGGCGAGCACGCTCTGCAGGCGGCTCTCCTCGGCGCGAACCTCGGCGGCCTCGGCCTGCATCGCCTCCGGGTCCCGCCCGGCCCGGATGTGGTCCGGTTCGGCTGCGAGGTGGCGGGCGCGTTCGGCGGCCAGCGAGAGCGTGCCGCGGAAGCGTTCCTCGAGAGCGGACAGGCGATACCACGTCTCCTGGGTACGGGCCACGAGTGGCGCATCGGCCGCGATGAGCTGCTCCAGCTCCGCCTCCCCCGCCCGGGCTTGCACCAGCGCCGCCTCGACCTCGGCGCGGCGCACCCGGATCGCCTCCTCGTCGGCGACCTCCCGATCGAGTTCGACCCGGAGCGCGCCGAGGTCGTCGGCGAGCAGGCGTAACCGGGAGTCGCGCAGCTCCGCCTGGACCCCAGCGGCCCGGCGGGCGATCTCGGCCTGCTTGCCGAGCGGCCTGAGCTGGCGCCGCAGTTCGGCGGTCAGGTCGTTGATGCGGGTCAGGTTGACCTGCATTGCCTCCAACTTGCGCAGCGCCTTTTCCTTGCGCTTGCGGTGTTTGAGAACGCCGGCGGCCTCCTCGATGAAGCCGCGCCGATCTTCGGGGCGCGCCTGCAACACCGAGTCGAGCTGGCCCTGGCCGACGATCACGTGCATCTCCCGGCCGATGCCGGAGTCCGACAGCAGTTCCTGTATGTCGAGCAGCCGGACGCCCTCCCCGTTGAGCTCGTACTCGCTCGTACCCTCCCGGAACATCCGCCGGGTTATCGACACCTCGGTGTAGTCGATCGGCAGCGCGTGGTCGGAGTTGTCGATGGTCAAGGTGACCTCGGCGCGACCCAGCGGCGGTCGGGCGGCGGTTCCGGCGAAGATGACGTCCTCCATCTTGCCGCCGCGCATCGCCTTCGCGCCCTGCTCGCCGAGCACCCAGGCGATCGCGTCCACGACGTTGCTCTTGCCGGATCCGTTGGGTCCGACGACGGCGGTGATGCCCGCTTCGAAGCGCAGGGTGGTGGCCGAGGCGAAGGACTTGAAGCCCCGCAGCGTCAGCGACTTGAGGTGCACGGATCTCCCGGATCAGGTCTCGGCGCAGCAGCACGCGCCCACGGTTGGTCCCGCAGAACTTAGCGCGCGCGCCGCAGGGCGCGGGTGCGCCGGGCACTCAGGCCAGAGCCGCCGCGGCCGACTCCGCGATCCGGTGCAGTTCGAGATCCAGCGCGCGGTGCTCGCCCGCGCGGAGTTCGGCCAGATCGGCCTCGAGTTCGGTAACCCTCCGGCGCAGCCGGGCGACCTCGAGCGCCAACGCCTGGTCGGTGGAAGTGCCTACGTAGCCCAGCAACGCGCGTGCCATGTGGCGACCCTTCGATTCACCCGGGTGTCGAGCGGGGCCGCAGGTCTGGGTGATCCCGGCCGGCACCGACAGGTGTCCTGTTGTGGACGCGGCGGGAGCTCTCGGCGTGGCCGTCCGATTCCGCCACTAAACGCGTGGAGGGCGGGCCGGCTGGGGGCTCCCGTCAGGTCACTCCATGGTGACACTCCGGTAACGACTGGTCAACAATCGTGCCGGCCGGGGTATCGCCCGGCCGCCTGCCGGATCCGGGGCGGGCGTTGGCAGGACGGGCAGAAGAAGCTGGAGCGGTTCATGAACGCACTCCGCCGCACCGCGGTCGCGCACCGCAGACAGGCCTGACCTTCGCGTCCGTACACCGCCAGGGACCTCTCGAAGTAGCCGCTCTGGCCGTTGACGTCGACGTAGAGGGCGTCGAACGAGGTCCCACCGGCGGCCAGTGCCGCGCCGAGCACGGCGCGAAGCTGGCGCAGCAGCTCGCTGACCTGGGATCGGGTCAGGGTGCGGGCCAGCCGGGCCCCGTGCAGCCGGGCCAGCCACAGCGCCTCGTCGGCGTAGATGTTGCCGATGCCCGAGACGAGACCCTGGTCGAGCAGGGCCCGCTTGAGCGCCGAGTCCCGCCGTCGCAGTCGCCGGCTGAAGAGCTCGTCGTCGAAGCCTGGATCGATCAGGTCGCGCGCGATGTGGGCCACCTGCGCGGGAACGAGGTCGGCTCCGCCGTCCGCGGAGGCGACCAGCTGATCCAGCAGCAGGCCGCCGAAGGTGCGCTGATCAACGAAACGCAGCTCACGGCCGCCGTCGGCGAAGCCGATGCGTACGTGCAGGTGCCGTTGGTGGGGGCTTTCCGGCGCCTCGACCAGCAGCTGACCGCTCATGCCAAGGTGGGCGACGAGGCACGCGCCGCGGGAGCCGTCAGGTCCAGTCAGCGGCAGCCACAGGTACTTGCCCCGCCTGGCGGCGGCGTCCAGGCGGGCGCCGATCAGCCGCGTCGCCAGGTCGTGCGCCCCGCCCAGGTGCCGGCGTACGGCGCGCGGATGACGCACCTCGACAGTGGCAACGATCCGGCCGGCCACCCAGCGCTGCAAGCCGGCGCGGACGGTCTCCACCTCGGGCAGTTCGGGCACGGTGGGCCGATCGGCCGGTCAGGACGCGTCGACGCGGTCGAACGCCAGGGCCCGCCAGGCCGTCTCGGCGGCGCCCTGCTCCGCTTCCTTCTTGCTCTTACCCAGGCACGGGGAAAACATCTGGCCGGCGACTGAGGCCCGAGCGGTGAAGGTCTTCTCGTGATCTGGCCCGGTCGAGCTCATCACGTAGTCGGGAACGCCGAGCCCGAGTTCGGCGGTCAACTCCTGCAGGCTGGTCTTCCAGTCCAGTCCGGCACCGCTGTTCGCGGCGCGGTCCATCGGGACGTCGAACAGGTCGTGGATCACGCGGGCGGCCCCCTCGATGCCGTGCTCGAGGTAGATCGCGCCGAGTACCGCCTCGACGGTGTCGGCGAGGATGCTCGACTTGTCGCGGCCCCCGGTAACCTCCTCGCCGCGGCCGAGGCGCACGTAGGCGCCGATGCCGCGGGGTCCGAT
>JAYTRE010000124.1:0-4982 GCA_043746395.1 Pseudonocardiales bacterium | reverse complement strand
ACCCCTCGGAGGAGATGGACATGAGAATCGGAGCGAGCCTGTTCCTGATAGCCGTCGGCGCGATCTTGAAGTTCGCCGTCACGACCAGCAACACGCACGGGTTCAACGTCGGTACCGCCGGAGTCATCCTGATGGTGGTCGGCGTGATCGGCCTGGTCATCACCGCGATCATGATGTCGACGCGCCAGCGCACGGACGTCGTTCGGCATGGTCCGGGCGGGTCCGCACGCACCACCTACGTGGAACCTCGCGACCCGGCCGACGCCCCGCCGTACTGAGCGTCGCAGGAGGCGCGCGGTATGCGGGCACCGCCCATGCGCGGTGCCCGCATACCGCTGGGGCCAGGCCGGTGACGTACTCGCTCATTGGGCGTCGTCGGCTAACTCGCGGTGGGCCCGCTCCGTGGGGCGCAGGTGCTCGGCCTGCTGGCGGATCGTGCGCAGGCGACGTCGGCCACCGAAGCATTGACGTTGGCCAACGCCGACTAAGTGATGGTGCAGATCGAACCCGCTGCCGGCCAAGCCACGACCGGCCAAGCCACGACTAGTTGCAATGGGAATCCCGGTCGGACAGCGGGGGGATGTCGCCCGACCGGGACCCTGGCCGGGATCTCACCAGCCGGTGCAGAACCCGAACCACCTCTAGTGTGGACGCAGTCCGGCGCCGGACGCCACCCCTCAGGAAAGTTCGTTCGGACGCCGCAGAGGCCTCGACACGTCCCCCCCGGTTGCTTGTCGAGGCCTCTCACGGCCCGCCCGGCGATCTTCTGCCGCTTGAGCTAACAGAAGTTGTACACGTCGGCCGGCCCCAGCGGAAGGTTCCGGGGCGTGTCAATCCGTGCCGATGCCAAAACTAGGGCTCTCGGCTACCTGTGGTACACCGGGCACCCGGCCGGAATCGGGTCCTACTGTTCCCGTCGCCGTTCGGGCCAGCCGGTCGAGGCCTCGGCCGCCGACGCGTAAGCTGAGGGGACGAAGCACGCCTTAACGTGCGTCGGCCCCGTTCCTGATCGCCGCTTCGGCGCAGGAGCAGGTGCCACCTATGGTCGTCGCTGGAAGCACCGACCGGTATTGACGGATGTCGAGCACACACGCTGCTCGTAGCCCGACCACCCCGCGCGTGAGGCTTCGGCCGACAGTGGTCGTCCCCGTCCGATCGAAAGGCCGGTCCCGTTGAGCACGCGTTGCGGTTTCGTCAGCACCTACCCCCCTACCCAATGTGGCTTGGCGACGTTCACCGCGTCGCTCCGCGAGGCGATCGTCGGCCCAGGCGGAGGTGAGGGCTGGGTGGTGCGCCTGGTCGAGGCGGCTCAGCAACGTTCGGCCGAGGAGGTCGTCGCCCAGCTGGTGATGGGCGATCCGGGCAGTCTGCGCAACGCCGTCGCGCGTCTCAACAACTGCGACGTCGTCATCATGCAACACGAATACGGGGTCTACGGCGGCCCCGACGGCGATGAGATCCTGGCGCTGCTCGACGAGCTGCGCGTTCCCAGCATCGTCGTACTGCACACCCTGCTCACCTCGCCCACGGCTCACCAGCGGCACGTTCTCGAGTCCGTGGTGGCAAAGGCCGACGCGGTTGTGACGATGACCGAGACGGCCCGGCAGCGCCTGGCCGCCGGCTACCGGGTCGACCTGGACAAGGTCTGCATCATTGCCCACGGCGCACCGTCGGCGCCGACCTCGAACCACGCCACCACGCCGTTTCGCAGTGGCCGGTTCACCATCCTGACGTGGGGTCTGCTGGGCCCGGGTAAGGGCATCGAGTGGGCGATCGAGGCCATGGCCCTCCTGGGTGACCTCGACCCGATGCCGCGATATGTCGTAGCCGGGCAGACCCACCCGAAGGTGCTGCTGCACGAGGGAGAGGCCTACCGCAGCGCCCTCGTGGCTCAAGTGCGGGAACTGGGGCTGGCCGGTTGCATCGATTTCGACAGCCATTACCGCGACGCCACTGCCCTCGGCCAGCTGGTGCGCTCGGCCGACGTCGTCCTGCTGCCGTACGACTCGACCGAGCAGGTCACTTCCGGGGTGCTGATCGAGGCCGTCGCCGCCGGCAAGCCCGTTATCGCAACGCAGTTTCCACATGCCCGGGAGCTTCTCGCCGCCGGCGCCGGTCTCGTCGTGCCGCACCGCGATCCGGGAGCCATCGCTGATGCGCTACGCGCGGTCATCACGCGTCGCGGACTCGCGGCGAGCATGTCGAGCGCGGCATCGGCAACTGCGCCGCAGCTGTTGTGGCCGGCTGTCGCCGCGAAGTATCGCGAATTGGCCTCGCGGCTGATCTCGGCGCGCATCGCTGCATGAGCGGCGATCCAGGGGCGCCGGTACCCGTCTTCGACCACCTCGACGCCCTCACCGACGACCGCGGCCTGTTCGAGCACGCGCTGCTTTCGGCTCCGCGCCGTGAGCATGGCTACTGCGTCGACGACGTCGCCCGTGCCCTCGCCGTCGTCTGCCGCGAGCAGCGGCCTGATCCGACGCTGCGCCGGTTGGGTCGTTGCTATCTGGACTTCGTGCTGGCCGCGATCGACGCCAGCGGGGCGTGCCACAACCGGATGGATACCGACGGCCGCTGGCAGGACAGCGCTGGCACGGGGGACTGGTGGGGCCGAGCTCTTTGGGGGCTCGGCGTCGCGGCCGCGTCCGGGCCGACCGCGGGCACGCGCGCGCGAGCGTTGGCGGGATTCCGCATCGCCGCCCAGCAGCGCTCACCGCACGTGCGATCCATGGCCTTCGCCGCACTCGGCGCGGGCGAGTTGCTCGGTGCGCGCCCGCTCGAGCAGTCTGCGCACGACCTGCTTCAGGACGCGGTGCCCGCGATCGGGGTGGATGTGACCGACCCGGCGTGGCCGTGGCCGGAGCCTCGGTTGAGCTACGGCAACGGTGCGCTGGCCGAGTCGTTGATCTTGGCCGGGCGGGCCCTGTCCGACGATGAGCGGCTGCAGCGGGGTCTGCAGATGCTCGAATTTCTGCTGCGCACCGAGACCCGCGACGGCCACCTGTCGGTCACGCCGGTGGGCGGCCGGGGCCGTGGCGACGCCGGCCCGGGTTTCGACCAGCAGCCCATCGAGGTCGCGGCGCTGGCCGACGCCTGCGCAACGGCGTACCGGATCACCCGCGACGCGCAATGGCTGGATGGCATCCGACTGGCCTGGCGTTGGTTCCTTGGCGACAATGACAGCGCGACGGTCATGTTCGATCCCCGCACCGGCGGTGGTTTCGACGGGCTGGAGTCCGACGGACGCAACGGCAACCAGGGCGCCGAATCCACGTTGGCGATGCTGTCCACCGCGCAGCAGGCACGTCAGGTCGTGGGGATCCGATGAGCGCTGCACTGGCCCGCCGTGTCGCCGCCGAGCTTCGACCCGACCCCGCGCGGGTGCTGGCCCGGCTCTTCCTGCCGGGCGAGGAGGAGCATCGGGCCCAGTCGCGGGCTGGCCAGGTGATCGAGCGCGTCATGGCTCTCGATGAAAGCGACGTGCAGGAGCTGGCTACCGCGTTGGAAGCCGACTTCGCGGGCCGTCACCGCAACTATCTGACGGTGCTCGCCCAGCACGCCGCCATCGTCGCTGCGCATGTCGGCGAGGCGGTCGTCCTGAGCCCGGCGCGCACCCTGCTGCTCGGGGCCAGCTTCACCGCGGAGTACGCGACAGAAGGCGCGGCGCTGTGCAACCCGAGCGCGGTCCAGCATCCGGACCAGACTGGGCTCGGCAGCGGCCAGGCCCGGGTGGCGATCAGCCTGCGCGGCATCGGCGAGGGGCACGTCTCCTCGATCGGCTTCTGCTCCGCGGTGGTTGGGCCGGGCGCACAGTGGGAGTTCGCGCCGCGCCCGCGCCCGGTCTCCGGCGCCCAGACGAGCCCGGGACGCTGGCTGCGCACCCACCTGCAGGAGGTGCTCGCCGACCAGGGCTGCACCGACGAACTTGGGGGCACCGTGCTGCACGCGCTGCCCGACGAATTCGGCGGCCTCGAGCTCGAACACGCTCTGGCCCGCTTGCCGCGCAAGCTGCTGACGCGATCCGGTGCCCCTGCGACGGTGGACCTGCTGCGCACCGTGGTGGCCTCGGCCTACGTCGCCGAGTTCGCCGAGGAGGTGGCACTCGACCAGCGGGTGCTGATGCCGTCCGCCGACGAGGAGAGCCATGGCATGGAGGACGCGCGCTTCACCGTCGTCGTCGACGCCGAAGGCAGGGCCGAGTACCGGGCGACCTACACCGCCTACGACGGGCACCGCGTCGCGCCGCGATTGCTGATCAGCCCGGACCTGAGGGTGTTCACGGCCCATCGCCTGGCCGGGCCGGCCGCGCGCAACAAGGGCATGGCCCTGTTCCCGCGGCTGGTAAACGGCCGTCACCTCGCGCTGTGCCGCTCGGATGGCGAGTCCACCAGCCTGGCGAGTTCGGCGGACGGCGCGGTGTGGGAGCGACCGGTCCTCGTGCAGCGCCCGCAGCAATCCTGGGAGGTGCTGCAGATCGGCAACTGCGGCCCGCCGATCGAGACCGATCGGGGCTGGCTCGTCCTCACCCACGGCGTGGGGGCGATGCGGACCTACTCCATTGGCGCGATCCTGCTCGACATCGACGATCCGAGCCGCGTCGTCGGGCAGCTGCGCCGCCCGTTGCTGCGACCAGAGCAGTCTGAGCAGGACGGCTACGTGCCGAACGTCGTGTATTCGTGTGGAGCGTTCCTGCACGACAGGTTGGTGTGGATCCCTTACGGCATAGACGATGCGCGCATCGGCGTCGCCTATGTGCACCTCGACGAACTGCTTGCGGAGCTGACCGCCGAAGGCTGAGGTTGCGCTTACTGCGCCAACAGGCGTTGGTAGACGCGCAGGTAGTCCTCGACCATCCGGTCGGCACCGAAGCGTTCGCTCGCGCGGCGGTGTACCTCCGCGCGATCCAGGCGCAGCGCGGCCTCGACGGCGCTAACCGCCGACTCGACATCCGCGACCAGGTACCCGGTCACGCCCTCGTCGAC
>JAYTRE010000123.1:0-3879 GCA_043746395.1 Pseudonocardiales bacterium | reverse complement strand
CTACTACCCGCTACAGCAGGCTGTCGACCCGGTGAACCTGGCCGCAGGGCACGTCCAGGGCAGCGTGGTGCTTCCTGATCGCATCCTCGTCAGGCCCCTCGAGCAGGCAGTACACCTTCCCGTCGGCGTTGTGGTACAGCTCGAGCTGACGGACGCCGAATTCGTCGGCTGCTCCCGCCCGGGTGCCTTCGGCGATCTGCTCGACGGCTTCGGACGGCAGCTTGAGGTCGTCGTGATAGTCCATGAACTTCGGCATGGGACACCCCTTCGTCGCTGAATGCGTCGAGTGTCTTCCTGCGGCTGAGACCGGTCAACCCCTCGGAGCGGTCCCACCTCCGGCTGCGGCCGCCGACCGTCGTTGCTGACCGCAGTGAACCTTCACGGTGAGCTGCGCGGCTGAAGTTCTGCCATGGTTGCCCAGCCGTCGCCAGGTGCCTCAACGTTGATGATCTCCGGCGGCTCCGCAATGGCGTCAGGCAATAGCGCCATGGCTGCCTTGAAATGGTCCGAGTTCACGTGCAGCACGCCTGCGTCCCGATCTCGGAATGCCTCGATGAGAATGAACTGGTGGGGGTTATCGACACTCCTGGACCATTCGAAGAAGACGTTGCCCGGCTCCGCGCGGGTCGCTTTGGTGAAGCCCTCAACAAGCGAGAGCCACTCGTCGCTTCGGTCGGCAGGTACCAGAAACTTGACGACGATGAAGATCACGTTGCCGGTCCTTTCGCCGTGCTCGGCTGATCGACGGGAGCCGCCGCCAAGCCTATGGATGTCGCGCTAGGTCCGAAATCTCAGATTGAGACGGTGCCCGTCGCACACGCGGCCCAGATTGGGTTGCCGCGCGGCAACCCAGCCGCACCGCATCCGGAATTGATCAGCTCTTACGCACGGAGGGGCATGATGTCCAATCCCGCCCTGGTGGTCCTCGCGATGACGCTCCTGGTCTGGTTCGGCACGTGGCTCTCGGCGCGCGCGGCGGGGCTTGCCGAGATCGACCTGCTGCCTGCCGGCTGCCGCCGGCGGGTGCGCTGGTGGCAGGCCAAGGCTGGACATGTTCAGCTCCTGTGCGCGGTCCTCGCGATCGTCGCGGTCTTCGCTGGACTGGGCAGCATCGTCGGGTAGTCGGGCTGGCGTATCAGAATGAGACCCCGTTCCTCCGGCAGGTTTGGCATTCTCGCCCCGACGCCTGCTGGTCAGGACCGTCGCACACTCCGCGGCAGAGGGGAGCTGGCATGTCCAGCGACATCGTCACCGACAAAGGCGGCACCCAGTCAGACATCCCGCGCGCGACGCCGGGCGACGTGACCGTGGGCACCGCCGTCGAGGCACCATCAACAGCGTTCTTCGCCGGTAACCCAGCGGCCCTTGGCGTGCCGGTCTTCGTGGCCGGGTCGGTCGCCCTTGGGCTAGTCCTGCTGGGCTACGTGCCGGCCTCAGCCGTCGGGGCCTCTATCCCGATCATCGGCGCCGCAACCGGTCTTGGCCTGCTCGTCGCCACAGTCTGGAGTGCGGCTGTCGGGCAAACCGCGGTCGCCAGCATCTTCGGCATCTTCGCCGGTTTCTGGTTGAGTTACGCCGTGCTCGTGCTCGGGCTGCTGCACAACTGGTTCGCGATCTCACCGGCGGCCGCCGTGCACACCCAGGGCCTGTTCCTGATCACCTGGCTCGTCGTTATCGTGGTGCTCACCATCGCCACGCTGCACCTTCCGTTGGCGTTCTCCGTGTTATTCGTATTGGTCGACGCGACCCTCGCTGTGGTGCTTGCAGCGACGATCAACGGGTCGAGCACTCTTGCGAAGGTTGGCGGGGTGGGGGCGTTAGCCTTCGCTGCAGTGGGCGCGTACCTATTTGTCGGGATCGCCTCGCAAGCGACGGGCGGTGCGGGCGTTCCGCTCGGCGGGCCGATCCTCAAGTCGTAACGCGGAGCCGGCACGTCGGAATGCCGAGACCCCCTCGCGACCTGGGGCGATCAGAGTGCGTCCGGCGGTTGGGCAACGATTCCGTACTCGTGGATCTTGCGGTAAATCGTTGCTCGGGACATGCCCAATGAACGAGCCGCCTTGAGCTTGTTGCTGCTCGCATCCGCCAGGCTGTGCACGATGGCATCGCGCTCCATCGCCTCAAGCGGGCTCAGTAGCCGGCGGCTGATGCTCAGCGCCTCCGGTGGGAGATCGGCCGGCTGAATGATGCCGGAGCGCTTGTGTTGGGCGACCTGGTGCAGCAGTTGGTGGACCTGTTCGACGTTGCCCGGCCAGGCTGAGCGCGTGAGCAGCCGCATGGCCTCGGGCGAGCAGGTGAGGTGGACGCCTTGGCCGAGTCTGGCAAGAAAGAATGACACCAGGCACTCAAGGTCTTCGAGGCGCAGTCGCAGTGGTGGGACCTCGACGGTGGTCGGAAACAGTCCGAGCAGGCGAGCGAGTTCCCCGTCCCGTGACGCTGACGGCAGCGTCACAGCGACCCACACCGACTGGTCCCGGGGCGGCACGTCCTGCAGTGCAGAGGCGAGCGCTCGTAACCGGCGGGCGTCGAGTCTGTCTACGTGCCGGACGACAACGCTGTTGGCGTTGTTGTCCAGCGTACGTCGGACCGTGGCTATCCAGTCCGGATCGGCGGCGGCATCGATTGCGTCGAGCACCGCAAACCGTCCGGCAGGCTGGCGGCGCAGTTGCACAGCTCGCAGTAGGGCCAGCTTCCCAACGCCCGGCTCGCCCTCGACGCTGAGCCACTCACCCGACTGAAAGGCCGTTTCCACCTCGCGGCAGGCACGCAGCCACAGCGCGGCCTTTCCCACGAGGCCCGGGAGCGGCTGCACCCGCAAGACGACATCTCGGGCACTGGTGGGCTGGTTGTCGGACTCGCCCAGCTTCACGTGCACGATCATTCCGGCGATCTCAGCTCCGACGAACACGTGGTGGCAGGACATCCGGGCCGCTGTACCGGAGGGCAGCCTGACCGGAATCGCACCGCGGCGTCCACGGGGCAGGTCGTCCGACGCCTCGGCAGCCTGCGCGATGAGCGCAGCCTGGTCGGCTGGGTCGAGCACAGCACGCGCGTAGTCGTTGCACATCACCGTATCGGCGGCGAGGGCGAACACGATTCCGGTCAATCGACGACAGGTGCGCCGATACGCCCGGAGTAACTCCAGCTCGTGGGGATCTGAGTTGGCCAGCAACGCCTGCCCGATCTGCTCTGCTGTCGTCTTGGCCAGGGTGAGTAGCAGCGCCCCCGCGTCCCTGCGCCAGCAGGTGAGATCCACAGCACCGACCGTCCGGCCGGAGATCGGATCGTGGATCGGGACGCCGGCGCAGGCCAGATCCTCGAGGTGCTCGGCATAGTGCTCGTGGCCGAAGACGTAGCTGGCGGTGCCGGACTCCAGGGCAGTACCGATGCCGTTCGTGCCCACGAACTTCTCGGCATAGCTGAAACCCGGCGCGAGCAGGACCCGGTCGAGGTGCCGCTCGAGGTCGACGTCCGCGGTCCGCCGGCTGAGCACCAGCCCGGCCTGGTCGGTGAGGATGATGCTCATCGGCTGACCGTCAAGTTGCTCGTGCAGCCGGCTCAGCACGGGCTCCGCGCTCCTGGTGAGCCCGCTGTCGACCTCGGGGTCGCGGACGTAGGACAGTTCGATCTTGTCTGCGGCCACTTTCAGGTCACGAGAACGCCGCCAGGAGGCAAGGATGGCGGGCCGCACCCGGTTCGGCTCAACCCGCTCGGCGGTGAGGAACCGGATCCGGCTCACCGCAAGATCCTCCCGGTCACGGGTAGCAGCGTCGCCTCCTGGCACCCGCGCCATATCGATCCCCTCGCTACGACGTCGTGTTCGCCTACCGATGCCCTCCAAGGTTCGTGTCAGCGCACAAACGGGAGCGGGCTGGGGGC
>JAYTRE010000122.1:0-4092 GCA_043746395.1 Pseudonocardiales bacterium | reverse complement strand
GGCACCGCGGGGCCCCCGCCGCTGGCAGACTCCCGATGATCATGCTCGTCTCGTTGGTCGCTCCGTGACCGGGCGCTCGCACGGCTGCCCGCAGGGATCACGCTACGGCGGCAAGGTCCCTTGCTTGCGTCATTTGACGAGTGTCAGCGGGCAGCGTCCGCGCACTGTGTCACATGGGATCCGCTTGTGCGACGGTGATCGAAGCGCTGAGATGCACGCGGCACTGTCAAGGGCCATTGAGATCTGCACGCCCAATTGCGAGGACGGCTATTGCGCCGGTTGTTCCTACGGCTGTGGACGTGGTGCGAATCGATGACGCTGCCTCGGGTCTGCCGTCTCCGTTTCCTAACCTGACCTGTTAGCGGCAGGCTTGTGGTGTGACGAGCCTGCCGCCGAGTGTTTCGGAGCTGGGTGCCGAGCTGCGGGCCTTGGGCTGGGTTGTCGCGCTGTTCGTTGCGGGGTCGGCTGCAACGGGTGACTACACGCCCGGGATCAGCGATCTCGATCTGGTCGCGCTGACCGTGGGCCCGGTGGATCACGCGCGCCAGGCCTGCTTGCGAGTGGTCCACTGCGCGCTGGACCGTGGCGCGGCGACCGGGCTGCGCCTGGGCTGCATATACGTCGACCAGGATTCGCTGACCGACGACCGGGCCGAGCACCCGACCTGGACGCACGGTCGCCTGGTTCGGCGCGTGTTGTCCGGCGTGACGAGGGCGGAGCTGGTCCGTCACGGCTATGCCGTGTTTGGGCAGCAACCGCAAGCGGTACTGCCGGCGGTCGATGACGCCGACGTGCGTCGCGCGGCCCACGCCGAGCTCACCGGCTACTGGTCGAAGGCCGCCGCACGCCCGTGGTGGTGGCTCGATCCGGTCATGATCGATCTCGGGCTGACGTCGATGGCGCGAGGCCGTCACGAACTGTCGACCGGGCAGCTGCTCACCAAGACCAGCGCCATCGATTCCGCCGACGCTCCGCCCTGGTTGATCGACCAGCTGCGGGCACGCCGGCGAGGCGAGCCGGTGACGTCGCCGCGCCTGCGGGGCGGGTGGTTCGCCTGGCGCGACGCTCGCCGAACCACCACCGACGCGCGAAGGTGGACTCCGCCTACGCATTGATACACCCCCGAAACGAGCAGCGGCGTGCGACGACAATCCAACCGCGAGCCAGTTTGGACCATCCCAGCCGACGTCGCCGCACAAGCGGATCCCCTTGCGTACAACCGCTCGGGTCAGTCGTAGACGCCGCTGCGGTTGCCCACGTCCAGGGCGATGATGACGAGTTCTCCACGGCGGATGTCGAGGATCGCGCGGTAGTCGCCCACTCTGAGTCGCCACAGGCCCGTGTAGGGCCCCGACAGGGCCTTGCACCGTTTCGTCGGGTCGTCCAGACTTTCCAGTGCGACGAGGGCCTTCAACACTCGGGCGGCGACCTGACGGTCCAGCTTCCTCATCGCCCTGTCGAAGTCGCGGTCCGTGCGAATGGTCCACGTCATGCAGGCTGATCAGGCATGGCGTCCAGTTGCTCACGGGTGATTTCCAGCTCGGACATCAGATCGTCAAGCGGTCGGGTTTCGCGCTTTCCAGCGCGGATGGCCTCAGCCCGGGTGACGAGTCCGTAGACGTACTCCAGATCGTCAATCCCGGCGGTGACCAGCTCGCGCAGGTAGTAGCTCTTGGACCGTCCCGTGGCAGCCACCAGCCGTGACAGTCGTTCATCGATCTCCACCGGAAGGCGGAGAGACCGGGGTACCTCACTCACCGTCACGGCACACCTCCATCACTACATGTAGTCATTCCAAGGTACACCCCGCCTGCCTCCGGCCCTGCCCTGCGCGGTCATCTCGGAGTAGACCCGACCGACTCCGAGTCGCTCGCCCACGAAGCCCGACGAAGACGCGCCCGCCCCGGTTCGGGATCCCTACCGGGACAGGTCCAACGATCGTAGGCGTCTGAGTAGCTGAACCCCTGTCGCGATGAAGAGAGTGCCGCCGAGGACGAACCACGGGTTCCTCAGGATCAGGCTCCACCGGGTCTCGAGCGGTCCGACGGCGTCTCGGATTCCCCCGGTGTCGGTCGCAAGTAGCAGCTCGAGCGCCACACCGCGTATCAGCATGCCCGCGCCTACTATCCCAATCGCCCAGGCTCCGATACGACGAGCACGAGTTCCGAACTGCCCGGTCGCGATGGCGACGATGGCGGCCGCGGCGACCAGCAGTGAGCCGGCCACGCCCCACAGCCCGAGAATGACGAAAGCCGCGGGGCGGCGTGCGGCCAGATCCGCTCCTGCAGACGATGCAAGGCCAGCCGACCCGCCGAGGGCCCAGAACACATGCGCCACGGCGAACGCGAAGGACCACGCGACAGCGGCCACCGCCACTCGCAGCATCATCCACCCCTCGGCTCCGGTCGCGGTCATCCAGCTGAGTCTGCCTTTCACCGTTCCCAGTCGTCGATCCTGCTGTGGGCGTCGTCGGCTCGGCCGGTCACGCTCCTCGGACGACTCGCAGGACGAGGTCCACTGCAGGGAGTCTGCATCCGCACCTGATGCCGCTGACCTCGGTCATCCAGGTCAGCGGTGACCGATCCTGCCCCGAAAGACGACCCAGCGAGCGGAGCAAGGGACGGCAGAGCGGAGACGTGTGCCGCGGGTGGGCTACGGAAAGTGGTCAGTAGCCGGTACGGCCGTCGATCGCCTCGCGCAGAAGGTCCATGTGACCGAGATGGCGGGCGTACTCCTCGACGAGGTGGGTGAGGATCCAACGTAGATTAACCTGCTCACCCTTCCGCAGCCCGCAGACGGGTACGGACAGGTCGGTCCACGCCGCGGCATTGCGGCGGGTGGTGACCAGTTCGGTCTGATACACCGCGACGTCCGCTGCCGCCGTGGCGGGTTCGATGTCGTCGAAGTCACCGTCCTGGCTGACCGGCGTGCCGTAGTAGCTCGGGACATCTTGCTCGTCGAGGAGCAACTCGCGCAGCCAGTAGGCCTCGACCTCTGTGAGATGCCGGACGACCCCGATGAGACTCATCGAGGATGGTGGGACGGCGCGACGGGTGAGCTGCTCGGCGTCCAGACCCGCGATCTTCAGCAGCACGGTGTCGCGGTACAGGTCGAGCCAGTGGTCGAGGACGGCTCGCTCGCCACCGGTCATGGGTCCGTTGGTCCGGGTGTCCTCGCGCTCGGCGACGACGGGGGCGGTCGCGCTGAACTCGGTCATGCTGGTGACCTTGCCACAGGTTCACGAGCCAGGGACCAGGCGGTTTCTTGGACCGAGCGCAACTCCCAGCCAGCCGCTTCTGTCATGGAGCGAGCCGGCCCACGCCGTATCAGTAGCCGAACCTCCGCAGCACGCCGTCGACCTTCGTGACGGTCGATTTGCCGAGTGATCATCGTCGTCCCGCAGGGCACCCCGTCACCGGGCGGGTGCCCGCAGACGATCGCGCTCGGGAGTCACCGGTCGCGGCAAGGGCGCCGTCACTCTGATCGTAGACATGTCTTACAGGCCGCCCCGGCGAGCGCGACGCTGACGCCGGCCATCTCAGAGTTCGGGTCTGCTACGCATCCACCTCACCGCCGCCTCGAGAGGAGGCAGAACCTCATAGTTGGCAACGCGCGCCCCGTACCACCCGTCGCGCTCGGCGTAGCGCGGGTTTGGGTCCGAATGCGGTTGCCACCGCCAGCACCCGAAGTGATCATAGAAGCGCTCCGCGACTGTGTCAGTGAAGTCGCCGAACTCCAGTAGAGCGTGCGACTTAGCGCCCCGGGCATGAACGAGAGCTGCGGCCGTCTCTCCGTTCGGGTCGCCGCGGACGGCATCGTTCTCGGTCCGGAAACTCAAGTGCGCCTGATCGGCCCAGAGTTCCCATAGGTCGTAGAGCGCATTGAGGGCTCCGGCGACGGCGTCGGGGCACTGGTGTCGGTCGGCAGAGCCAACCGCGGCCTGCGACGTCAGCGACGCGTTGATCAAGGCGACGCCAACGTGCGGTGACGGCGTCAGGTAGAGACGTCACCCTCATAGTCTTGCTGACGCAGCGGGACCCGGAAGTGCACAGCCGGTAGCGCCTCTGTCCTCGTCTCAGTCACGGCTGAATA
>JAYTRE010000121.1:0-6956 GCA_043746395.1 Pseudonocardiales bacterium | reverse complement strand
TCGGCCGCGGAGTCGGCCGCCCTGCTGGCGTCGGTCGCCGGGGCATGCGACGCGGTCGTCGTAGTCGGCGGCGACGGCATCGTCCACCTCGCGCTGCAGGCACTCGCCGAGGGACGCACGCCGCTGGGCATCATTCCGGCCGGGACCGGCAACGACACGGCTGCCGTGCTCGGCTACCCCGCCGACCCGCTTGCCGCGGCCGACGCGGTGCTCGCCGCGCTGGCCGCCGGCTCGATCCGGCGGGTCGACCTGGGACGCACCGCGGACGGCCGGTGGTGGTCCACCGTGCTCTGCGCTGGCTTCGACTCCGCGGTCAACGAGCGGGCCAACCGGATGCGGTGGCCGCGCGGGCCCCGCCGCTACGACCTGGCGATCGCCGCGGAGCTGCTACGGCTGGCGCCCCGCCGCTTTCGCCTCCGTCTCGACGGTGCGGAGCTCGATCTGCAGGCGACGCTGGTGGCGGTCGGCAACGGGCCGCAATACGCCGGTGGCAAGCGCATCACTCCTGCCGCCCGGCTGGACAGTGGCAGTTTCGCGGTCACCGTGGTGGGAGCGATTTCGCGGCGCACGTTCGTCCGGCTGGCCCCAACCCTGCCGCGCGCCGGCCACCTCGGGCATCCGGCGGTCAGCACCTACACCGCCCGCGAGATCACCATCGACGCGTCGGCGACTGCCGCCTACGCCGACGGGGAGTACCTGTCCGCCCTGCCGGTCACGACCTCGTGCGTGCCCGCGGCGCTGCCCGTGCTGGTCCCACCAACCCCCGATCGGGGAGTGTTCTGGTCGCCTGGCGACGACAACACTCCCCGATTCGCTTCATGAACGTCGCGTCGCTCGGCTTCCGCACCGATCTCATGCTGCGGCGGGCGGGCCGCTCGGCCGTCACCGACCACGGTGATCACCTTCTCGTCCGCACGCCCACCAATCCCGGCTACTACTGGGGAAACTTCCTGCTCGTCGGCGCCGAGCCGGCGCAGGCCGCGCGGTGGTTGTCGGTGTTCACGACGGCGTTTCCACAGGCGGGGCACGTGGCGATCGGACTGGACGGCACGTCGTGGGACGAGTCGGCGACCGCCGGCCGCTGCGCGGCCGGATTGACACCCGACGTCAGTTCGGTGCTCACCGCTGCGCGCCTGCGGCCTCCGCGGCGTGGGACGACCGGCGCGCAGGTGCGCGTCCTCACGACCGACGACGATTGGCAGCAGGCCCTGGCCCTCCGGCTGTCCATCGACGAGGAGGAGGGCGTACCGCAGCGATCGTTCGTCGAACGCAAGCTCCTCGAATCGCGCGTGCTCACCGACACCGGTGCCGGGGCGTGGTTCGGCGCGTTCGTCGACGGCCGCATGCGCGCCGGCCTTGGCGTGTTCACCGACGGCGCCGGGCTGGCTCGCTACCAGTCGGTCGAGACCCACCCCGACTTCCGGCGCAGAGGCCTGGCCGCAACTCTGGTGTGCGCAGCCGGGGAGTACGCGGCGGACCGCCTCGCCGCGCGGACCCTAGTCATCGTCGCCGACCCCGGCTACCACGCGATCGAGCTGTACCGCGCCCTGGGCTTCGCCGCCGTCGAGACGCGGGTCCAGCTGCAGCGCGCCCCCGATCCGGGAGTGTTGTCGTCGCCTGGCGAACAGAACACTCCCCGATCGAGGTAGGTCCTACGCTGGCAGGCATGTCGTCGTCGAGCGAGCGGTACGCCGCCGCGCGGAACCGCTCCACCCACCCGCAACTGCAGGGCTTCGGCAACGAGTACCCCTTCCCCCTCGACGACTTCCAGGTGCGCGGGTGCGAGGCGCTTGAGGAGGGCTACTCGGTCCTCGTCTGCGCCCCCACCGGTTCCGGCAAGACAGTCGTCGGGGAGTTCGCGGTGCACCTGGCACTCGCCCTGGGCCAGAAGTGCTTCTACACCACCCCGATCAAGGCGCTGTCGAACCAGAAGTACAACGACCTCGTGAAACGCCACGGCGCGGCCCGCGTCGGACTGCTTACCGGCGACAACTCGGTCAACCCCGAGGCGCCCATCGTGGTGATGACCACCGAGGTGCTGCGCAACATGCTCTACGTCGGCAGCCCAACCCTGGCCGACCTCGGCTACGTCGTGATGGACGAGGTGCACTACCTCGGCGACCGGTTCCGCGGCGGCGTGTGGGAGGAAGTGATCATCCACCTGCCGGCGTCGGTACGGCTGGTCTCGCTGTCGGCGACGGTGTCCAACGCCGAGGAGTTCGGCGAGTGGCTCGTCACCGTTCGCGGCGAGACCCGGGTGATCGTGCACGAACAGCGCCCGGTCCCGCTGTGGCAGCACATGCTCGTCGGCACCCGCCTGTTCGACCTCTTCGGCTCGGCCGAACTACCCGGCGACCCGGGCGCCGTCGACCCTGAGCTCAAGCGGCAGATCGCCGAGCGGATGCGCTTTCTCGACCCGGGTGCGCAGCGCCGCGGCGGTGGTCGTCCGCTGCGCGGCTGGCGCCCGCCCCACCGTCCGGACGTCATCTCCCGGCTCGAGCGCGAAGCCCTGCTGCCAGTGATCATGTTCATTTTCAGCCGCGCCGGTTGTGACGCGGCCGTGCGCCAGTGCGTGCACGCCGGACTGTGGCTGACCAGCGAGGAGGAACGAGACGTCATCGACGCGGTCATCGACGACCGCACGGCGGCGATCCCCGCCGAGGACCTGGACGTGCTCGGCTACTGGGACTGGCGCGATGGGCTGCGCCGCGGCATCGCCGCGCACCACGCCGGCATGATCCCCGCGTTCAAGCAGACCGTCGAAGACCTCTTCGTGCAGGGCCTGGTCCGGGCCGTGTTCGCGACCGAAACACTGGCGCTGGGCATCAACATGCCGGCCCGCACTGTGGTGCTCGAGCGCCTGACCAAGTTCAACGGCGAGGGCCACGTCGAGATCACACCGGGGGAGTACACCCAGCTCACCGGCCGGGCCGGGCGACGCGGCATCGACGTGGAGGGCCACGCCGTCGTGCTGTGGAGCCCCGAGGTCGACCCGGGTCGGGTGGCCGGGCTGGCCTCCACCCGCACCTACCTGCTGCGGTCGTCATTTCGGCCGTCCTACAACATGGCGGTGAACCTCGTCGGGCAGCTGGGGCGGGCCGCGGCCCGGGAGCTGCTCGAGTCGTCGTTCGCGCAGTTCCAGGCCGACCGCGGCGTGTCCGGGCTGCTGAAGCAGATCCGCCAGAACGAGCAGACGCTGCGCGAGTATGCCCGGCAGCTGCACTGCCACCTCGGCGACTTCGGCGCGTACGCGACGCTGCGCCGCGCGCTAGGTGAGCGCGAGGCGATGCTGTCGCGCGAAGGTGCCCGGGAGCGGCGCGGTGCCGTGGCGGCCTCGCTCGAAACGTTGCGGCCGGGCGATGTGATCCGGGTGCCGGCGGGCCGGCGGGCGGGTCTGGCGATCGTGCTCGATCCCGGCGTGCACCCGCGCGACGACCCGCATCCGCTGGTCCTGACCGAGGGGCGCTGGTCGGGGCGGCTGTCCATGCTCGACTTCCCGGTGGCCGTCGACGTGCTCGGGAAGGTCCGGGTGCCGAAGAACCTCAACCACCGTTCCCCGCAGGAACGCCGGGACCTGCTGTCGAGCCTGCGCAACCTCGACCTGCCGCCGCCCGATCGCGCCCGGCGGCGCGCGTCGTCCAGCGCCGGAGACGATCAAGAGGTGTTACTGCTGCGCTCGCAGTTGCGCGCCCACCCCTGCCACGCCTGCGACGACCGCGAACAGCACGCCCGCTGGGGGGAGCGGCACAGCCGGCTCGACCGCGAGAACGAGGGCCTGCGCCGGCGGATCGAAGGACGCACGCATTCCCTCGGACGCACGTTCGACCGGATCTGCGTGCTGCTCGACCGGCGCGGTTACCTCGCCGCCGATGAGACCACGCCGCCGGGACGCCAGCTGGCCCGAATCTGGTCCGAAGCCGACCTGCTCGTCGCCGAGTGCCTGCGGGCGGGGGCGTGGGACGGCCTCTCGGCGCCGGAGCTGGCCGCCGTCGTTTCCACGCTCGTGTACGAGGCGCGACGCGAGGAGCGGGCCGCCGACCGGATGCCTTCCACCGCGGTCCGCGAGGCGCTCGCAACCACCGTGCGCGTGTGGGCCGAGCTCGCCGCGGACGAGCAGGAGCTGGGCCTGCCGCCCAGCCGGGAACCCGAACTGGGCTTCGTGTGGGCGATCTACCGGTGGGCTCAGGGCGAGCGGCTCGACCGGGTGCTCGCCGCAGCAGCGGAGACCGGCGCCGAGCTGTCCGCAGGCGATTTCATCCGGTGGTGCAAGCAGGTGCTGGACCTGCTGGAGCAGCTCGTGGCGGCGCCGGCACCGGGAGGTGGCCTCCCACCCGTCGCCACCCCGGCCCGAGCCGCGGTCGCAGCGATCCGCCGCGGGGTGGTCGCGCAGGGCAGCCAAGCCTGAGCGGGCTGGCCAGCGCCGCGGTGCACCTCCTGCGGCCGCTGCGTCACCCGCAGTAGCGTGTGACGCAGCGATGACCACTCCTGACGAGGTGCAGCCGATGAGCGACCAGGGCAATCCGGGCCAGCAGTGGCCGCCATCCGATCCTGCGCCGCAGGAGCCGGAGCACCCGGCTGACGACGCGGCCACGCAGCACATTCCGACAGCGGCCGGGGCGGACGACGTTTCGCACACCAGCGTCTTTCCGCCGGTTCAACCGCAGCCGGACTACGGCCAGCAGCCCGATGTCCAGGCCCCTTACGCCCAGCCGTCCTACGGCCAGCCCGGTTACGAGCAGCCCTCCTACGAGCAGCCGGGTTACGGCCAGCCCTCTTACGGGCAACCGTCCTACGGCCAACCGTCCTACGGCCAACCGTCCTACGGCCAGCCGGGTTACGAGCAGCCGTCCTACGAGCAGCCGTCCTACGAGCAGCCGGGTTACGGCCAACAGTCATACGGCCAACCCGGCTACGGTCAGCCCGGTTACAGCCCGCAGGCCTACAGCCAGCCGGCGGGATACGAGACCCAGTCCTTCGCCCAGCCCGGCTACGGCCAACAGTCATACGGCCAACCCGGCTACGCCCAACAGGGATATGCCCAGCCCGGCTACCCCCAGTCGGGCTATCCGCAGCAGGGCTACGCCCAACCGGGTTACGCCCAGCCCGGCTATGCCGAACAGGGATATGCCCAATCCGGCTATGCCCAATCCGGCTATGCCCAGCCCGCGGCGCCTGCCACCAAGCGGCGCGGACCGTTGCGGGTGCTGCTCGCCGCGCTGGTGCTCATCGTCGCGCTGCTTGTGGTCGCGGTCGTCACCAAGCAGCCGGCCGCGGTGTTCACCAAGAAGCTCAACCACACCGCCGTCGAGACCTACATCGATTCCACGTTCGGGACGAGCAACGCCTCGTGCAACGGCGGGAACAACTTCGCCATGAAGAGCAACGGCGCGACGTTCACCTGCACTGCCGGCGCCGGCAAGACGTTCCTGGTGACCATCACCGACAAGTCCAACGGCTCCTACACGGTGGCGCCCACGTCCTAGCCGATGCCCGCTGCAGCCCGGGCCGCAGCGATGGCGGCCTGTAGCCGCCGCACCGAATTGGCGATGCCGAGGGCCTCGGTGAGCTCCGCAAGCCGCGCCGGATCGCGCGACACGCTCGGCAGCGCGTCGTCGAGGTCGTCGAGGGGGACGTCGACGCGGCCGCGGACCGCGGCGGGCGCTACCGCGAGGTACTCGCGCGCCGCCCGCACCTTGCCGGCGGCGCCGGCCGGGAACCCCTCGTCGCCGGCATCGGCCGCGGCGACGATCGCCTCGATCGCGCCGAAGCGCGCGACCAGCGCCGCGGCGGTCTTCTCCCCGACCCCGGCAACCCCGGGCAACCCGTCGCTCGGGTCGCCGCGGAGGACGGCGAAGTCCGGGTAGTGCTCGGGGGGAACTCCGTATCGCGCGTGCACCTCGGCCGGGCCTATGACCTCGAGCTTGGCTAGGCCCTTGGCCGTGTAAAGCACGCGGACCCGGTCCGTGGCAAGGGCCAGCAGGTCCCGGTCGCCGGTGACGATCTCTACAGCATCGCCGTCGCGGGTGGCCAGGGTCGCGATGACGTCGTCAGCTTCGAAGCCGGCGGCGCCGGCGGTTGCCAGCCCGATCGCGGCGAGCACCGCAAGCAGCTGCGGCACCTGCGGGGACAGGGTGTCCGGCACCAGCTCGCCACCGTCGACAGCCACCCGGTGGGCCTTGTAGGTCGGGACCAGAGCGACCCGGAAAGCGGGCCGCCAGTCCAGGTCCAGGCAGGCGACGTAGCGGGTGGGGCGACGGCGCTCGATGAGTGCGGCGCTCATGTCGAGGTAGCCGCGGACCGCGTTGACGGGTCGGCCGTCGGCAGCGACGATCGACTCGGGCACCCCGTAGAAGGCGCGAAAGTACAGGCTTGCGGCGTCGACCAGCATGAGCGTCACAGCGAGAACGCTAGTGGCCGCGGCACGCTTAGTTCACCGAGCGTGCGGCCTCGGTGCTGCCGCGGACGACCACCTCGGTGGGCAGCACCACAGTCGCTGGTTCGGCGTCCCCGCCGCTCGCGAGGACTGCAAGCAGGCGGGTCGTCACGTCGAGCGCCTGCTCGGCGACGGGTTGATGCACGGTGGACAGGTCCATCAGAGCGGCGTTGGCCTGGTCGTCGAAGCCGATCACCGCGACGTCCTCGGGCACCCGCAGCCCGGCGCGGCGGATCGCCCGCAACACGCCGAAGGCCATCTCGTCGGCCTCGGCGAAGATCGCCGTGGGCGGCTGGGCCAAACCCAGCAGCTGCTCAGCCGCCGCTGTGCCGCCGTCGACGGTGAAGTAGCCCAGGCGCTCCAGCTGCGGGTCGGGCTCGATCCCTGCTTCGCGCAGCGCGTCGCCGTACCCCTCGCGGCGGAAGAGCGGCGGGGTGAACCGCATGGGGTCATCGGTGTCCCCGCCGACCAGCCCGATACGCCGGTGCCCGAGCGCCAGCAGGTGCTCGACGGCCAGCCTCGC
>JAYTRE010000120.1:0-2388 GCA_043746395.1 Pseudonocardiales bacterium | reverse complement strand
GCGGTTTGTGGACTGTGGTGCTCCGGGGCAGCGGGGGCGGGTGCTGCGGGTGAGCGATCCGGTGTGCCTGCAGGTCGTTGATGCGTGTGCCGGCGCTCCGGCGAAGGATGCGCTGGGCCGGCCACTGACGACTCAGGTGCAACTGGTGCGCCAGCCCGACGGCTCGTGGCGGGCGGTGGCCACCGATTGTGCCGTGCCGATCGGGGCGGCACAGGTCGACGGGATACGGGCCCGGGAGGCGGCGCAGCGCCTGGTGCCACGCCCGGCAGTGGGCATCGCGCCGCCGGGCGGGGCGTCCCTGGTGAACATCGAGACGCTGCTGTGGGTGGACACCGCACCGGCCCGGACGCTGGGAACAGTCACCCTGCTCGGGCACCGGGTGGCGTTGCGCGTGCAGGTAGTGCGCGTCGCGTGGGATTTCGGGGACGGCACGACCGCGACCACCGCCTCGGTGCAGCGGCGCTACGACCCAGCCGATCCGTGTTCGACAGTGCTGTGCGCCCGGTACTGGGGGCACGTCTACACCCGCCCCGGCCCGGTCACCGTGAGCGCCCGGGTCACCTGGAGTGGGCAGTTCCAAGTCGACGGGGGTGAGTGGGCGCCGATCACCGGCACCGTCACCGGCCCCGCGGCCAGCCAGGACCTCACGATCCGCGAGGCCCGCGGCGTCCTGGTCGCAACACCCGGGCAGCGCTGAGCGCGGCCCGGTCCGCCGCGCCGGTCGACCCTGCTGGCAGGATGGGCGTCCGTGACGGCGACCCTCCTCGACGGCAAGGCCGCTCTCGCGGCAATCAAGATCGAGTTGGCGGCGCGGATCGAGGCGCTGGCCCGGCGGGGCATCGTGGCGGGCCTGGGCACCGTGCTGGTGGGCGACGATCCGGGCAGCACCTGGTACGTCAACGCCAAGCATCGTGACTGCGCCGAGGTCGGCATCACCAGCATCCGCCGCGACCTGCCCGCCGACGCGACCCAGGGCGACGTCGAGCGGGCCGTCGACGAGCTCAACGCCGATCCGGCGTGCACGGGCTACCTCGTGCAGCTGCCGCTGCCGAAGGGCCTTGACGAGTACGCCGTCCTCGAACGCATCGACCCGGCCAAGGACGCTGACGGGCTGCATCCCACCAACCTCGGCCGGCTCGTCCTCAACGAACGCGCTCCGATCGCGTGCACCCCGTACGGCATCGTCGAACTGCTGCGCCGCTACCGCGTGCCCATCGACGGCGCGGACGTGACCGTTCTCGGCCGCGGTATCACCGTCGGCCGCCCGCTCGGCCTGCTGCTCACCCGTCGCAGCGAAAACGCCACCGTCACCCTCTGCCACACCGGTACCCGCGACCTCGCCGGGCACGTGCGGCGGGCCGACATCGTCGTGGCCGCAGCCGGCGTTGCGGGCCTCGTCACCGCCGCCATGGTCAAGCCCGGTGCCGCGGTGCTCGATGTCGGGGTCAGCCGAGTCAACGCGAAGATCGCCGGGGACGTGTGCGCCGACGTCGCGGACGTCGCCGGCCACCTCGCGCCCAACCCGGGCGGCGTGGGCCCGATGACGCGCGCGATGCTGCTGACCAACGTCGTCGAGATGGCCGAGCGCCACGGAGCGCGGCGCTGAGATGCCCCTTCAGGCGCGCCGCCGCGGCCGGGCCCAGGCCCCGTTCCTCCTGGTGCTCGCGATTCTCGTTGCAGCGGTGGGGTACCTGACGCTCGAGCCGCAGCACTGGCGCCGCGGCGTCGGGGTCATCAGCGTTGCGATGATGCTGGCCGGCCTGCTGCGGATCGCGCTGCCCCGCGCCCAGGCCGGCCTGCTCGTCGTGCGCGGGCGCTGGTGGGACGCCGTCTGCTATCTGTTCCTGGGTCTTGCCATCCTGCTTGCCGACATCCGGGTGCCGTACTGAGCGAGCCGCGGACTAGCGTGAAGTGAAAAGAGGCGTCCCGTCGGCAGGTCCACGGACGACGCAGCAGACAGCGAGGAGACTTAGTTATGTCCGAATCCGCTCGCCGCGGAAAGGTCACCGTCGTCGGTGCCGGCTTCTACGGTTCGACGACGGCGCAGCGCCTGGCCGAGTACGACGTGTTCGAGACGGTCGTGTTGACCGATGTCGTCGAAGGCAAACCGGAAGGCCTCGCGCTCGACCTCAACCAGTCCCGTCCGATCGAGAAGTTCGAGACGACCGTGGTCGGTGCCACTACCACCTCGGACGGCGCCGGCTACGAAGCGACCGCGGGCTCGGACGTCGTCGTGATCACCGCCGGCATTCCGCGCCGGCCGGGTATGAGCCGCATGGATCTGCTCGAGGTCAACGCCAGGATCGTGCGCGGCGTCGCCGAGAAGATCGCCGAGCGCTCGCCCGAGGCGGTGCTCATCGTGGTGTCGAACCCGCTGGACGAGATGAC
>JAYTRE010000119.1:0-6363 GCA_043746395.1 Pseudonocardiales bacterium | reverse complement strand
CAGTGGCGCGAGACCTACCCGCTCGGTTACGACGAGCCCAGTGACGGCACGCTCGCACCGCAGTACGTGATCGAGCGGCTCGGCACCATCGCCGGCCCGGACACGATCTTCGCCGCGGGCGTCGGGCAGCACCAGATGTGGGCGGCGCAGTTCATCAGCTACGAGAACCCCTATACCTGGCTCAACTCCGGCGGCGCCGGCACGATGGGCTACGCGGTTCCCGCCGCGATGGGCGCCAAGGTCGCGCGCCCCGACGCGCTGGTGTGGGCGATCGACGGCGACGGCTGCTTCCAGATGACCAACCAGGAGCTGGCGACCTGCGCGATCGAGGGCATTCCGATCAAGGTGGCGGTGATCAACAACGGCAACCTCGGCATGGTGCGGCAGTGGCAGACCCTGTTCTACGACGAGCGCTACTCCAACACCAACCTCGGCACTCATGCCAGCCCGGCCGCGGCAGGTCGCAGCGGGGGCACCCGCCGCATCCCCGACTTCGTCAAGCTCGCCGAGGCCCTTGGCTGTGTGGGGCTGCGGTGCGAGGCCAAAGCCGATGTCGACGCCACCATCGAGAAGGCCATGACGATCGACGACGCTCCAGTCGTCGTCGATTTCACGGTCGGGGCGGACGCGATGGTGTGGCCGATGGTGTCGGCCGGCTCCAGCAATGACGACATCCAGGCCGCCCGCGACATCCGCCCCGTCTTCGAGGGCGACGAATGAGTACCCACACGCTGTCGGTGCTCGTCGAGAACAAGCCCGGCGTCCTGGCCCGGGTCTCGGGCCTGTTCAGCCGGCGCGGCTTCAACATCGAGTCCCTTGCGGTGGGACCCACCGAGCACGAGGAGATCTCGCGCATCACCATCCTGGTCAGCGTGGAGGGCAGCGCGCTGGAGCAGGTCACCAAGCAGCTGAACAAGCTCGTGAACGTCCTCAAGATCGTCGAACTCGAGGAGCGGCAGGCAGTCCAGCGGGAGCTGCTGCTGGTCAAGGTCCGGGCCGACGACAGCACTCGCCGCGACGTGCTGCAGATCGTGGACCTCTTCCACGCCAAGGTGGCCGATGTCGGCCCCGAGGCGCTCACCATCGAGCTGTCCGGCCGCCCGGACAAGCTGGCCGCGATGCTGCGGATGCTCGAGCCGCACGGGATTCGCGAGATGGTGCAGTCCGGCATGGTCGCGCTCGGCCGCGGGCCCCGATCGATGACCCAGGCTGCGATGCGTTCCGTCGAGCGGGGCGCCTAGCTAGACCAGCACGTCCTTACTTTCGACCCCACCGATCCAGGAAGCGAGAACCACCAGCATGGCTGTGGAGATCTACTACGACGACGACGCCGACCTCGCCGTCCTGCAGGGCCGCAAGGTGGCCGTGCTCGGCTACGGCAGCCAGGGTCACGCGCACGCGCTGTCCCTGCGGGACTCCGGCATCGACGTGCGCGTCGGGCTGCCCGAGGCGTCCAGGAGCCGGGCCAAGGCTGAAGACGAGGGGCTGCGCGTGCTCACGCCGGCAGCGGCCTGCGCCGAAGCCGACCTGATCATGGTGCTGGCGCCCGATCCGGCCCAGCGCAAGCTCTACGCCGACGCGATCGAGCCTAACCTCAACGACGGCGACGCGATCTTCTTCGGGCACGGGTTCAACATCCGCTTCGGCTACATCAAGCCGCCGGCCGGTGTGGACGTGGCGATGGTCGCGCCCAAGGGGCCCGGGCACCTGGTACGGCGCCAGTTCGTCGATGGCAAGGGCGTCCCGGTGCTCGTGGCCGTCGAGCAGGACGCGACCGGCCAGGCGTTCCCGCTCGCGCTCGCCTACGCAAAGGCGATCGGTGGCACTCGCGCGGGCGCGATCAAGACCACGTTCACCGAGGAGACCGAGACGGACCTCTTCGGTGAGCAGGCGGTGCTGTGCGGCGGCGCTTCGCAGCTTGTCATGTACGGCTTCGAGGTGCTCACCGAGGCCGGCTACGCCCCCGAGATCGCCTACTTCGAGTGCCTGCACGAGCTCAAGCTCATCGTCGATCTGATGTATGAGGGCGGCATCGCCAAGCAGCGCTGGTCGGTGTCAGACACGGCTGAGTACGGCGACTACGTCTCCGGCCCGCGGATCATCGACGCGCACGTGAAGCAGAACATGGTGGCGGTGCTCGACGACATCCGCAGCGGCGCCTTCGCCGCGCGGTTTATCGCCGACCAGGACGCCGGCGCGCCGGAGTTCGCGGCGCTGCGGGCCCAGGGTGAGCAGCACCCCATCGAGGAGACCGGGCGCCAGTTGCGGGGCCTGATGAGCTGGGTGCGATCCGAGGACGACGACTACACCGAAGGCACCGCGGCCCGCTGAGCGCGGTCACATCGGCAGAAGGGCGCAGGGCATGAAACTCGCGGTTATTCCGGGCGACGGGATCGGCGTCGAGGTCACCGAGCAGGCGCTGCGGGTGCTCGACGCGGTGCTGCCCGGCGTCGAGACGACGACCTACGACCTGGGCGCGGGGCGGTGGCACCGAACCGGCGAGACGCTGCCGGAGTCGGTGCTGACCGAGCTGCGCACACATGACGCGATCCTGCTCGGGGCGGTCGGCGACCCGACGGTGCCGAGCGGCGTTCTCGAGCGGGGGCTACTGCTGCGGCTGCGCTTCGAGCTGGACCACTACGTGAACCTGCGTCCGTCGCGGCTGTATCCCGGCGTAGCGACCCCGCTGGCCGGCGACCCGTCGATCGACTTCGTCGTCTTCCGGGAAGGTACCGAGGGCCCGTACGCCGGCACCGGGGGAGTGCTGCGCAAGGGCACTGCGCAGGAGATCGCCACCGAGGTCAGCGTCAACACCGCGTTCGGCGTCGAGCGGGTGGTTCGGGCTGCCTTCGAACGGGCGAACACCCGCCCGCGCAAGCACCTCACGCTGGTGCACAAGACCAACGTGCTCGTGTTCGCCGGCGACCTGTGGTCGCGGACGGTGCTGGCGGTGGGCGCCGAGTACCCCGACGTGACCGTCGCCTACCACCACGTCGACGCCGCGATGATCTACCTCGTGACGGATCCCGGCCGCTACGACGTCATCGTCACCGACAACCTCTTCGGCGACATCCTCACCGACCTGGCGGCCGCCGTCTCTGGCGGGATCGGCTTGGCGGCCAGCGCCAACATCGACCCCTCGCGGCGCAACCCGTCGATGTTCGAGCCGGTGCACGGCTCGGCGCCCGACATAGCAGGGCAGGACAAGGCCGACCCGACGGCCGCGGTGCTGTCGGTGTCGATGCTGCTCGAGCACGTCGGACAGCCGGCGGCCGCGGAGCGGGTCGAGCGGGCCGTCGCTGCCGACCTGGCCGGACGCGACGCCAGCGTGCCCGGCACGACGAGTGAGATCGGTGCCCGGCTCGCCGCGGCAGCCGCCGGCTGACCAGCCAGACCCTGACAAGGCAAGGACGAGACCGATGCTGACCGACGACTTCCATGTCTTCGACACCACCCTGCGCGACGGTGCCCAGCGCGAGGGCATCACCTACTCGGTGGCCGACAAGCTCGCAGTGGCGCGCCTGCTCGACCAGCTGGGGGTCGGCTTCATCGAGGGCGGCTGGCCGGGCGCGATGCCCAAGGACACCGAGTTCTTCGCCCGCGCGGCCGCCGGGGAGCTCGCGCTGAACAACGCGGTCCTCGTCGCCTTCGGGGCCACCCGCAAGGCCGGAATCCGCGTGCAGGACGACCCGCAGGTGCAGGCGCTGCTCGACGCGCGAACCCCGGTCGTGACGCTCGTGGCCAAGTCCGACGTGTGGCACGTCGAGCGCGCGCTGCGCACCACCCGCGAGGAGAACCTCGCCATGGTGCGGGACACGGTCGCGTTCCTCCGCGCCGAGGGCCGGCGGGTGTTCCTGGACTGCGAGCACTTCTTCGACGGCTTCGGTCACGACCGCGACTACGGCGTGCGCGTGCTCGACGCGGCAGCCGGGGCGGGCGCGGACGTCGGCATCCTCTGCGACACCAACGGCGGCATGCTGCCGATGGGTGTGCAGGAGATCGTCACCGAGGTCAGCGGCCGCACCGGTATCCGGCTGGGCATCCACACCCAGGACGACACCGGCTGTGCGGTGGCCAACACGCTGGCCGCGGTGGCCGCCGGAGCCACCCACGTGCAGGGCACCGCGAACGGCTACGGCGAGCGCGCCGGCAACGCCGACATCTTCGCCGTCATCGGCGGGCTGGTCACCAAGATGGGCCGCGACGTCATCCCGGCTGGCTGCCTGGCCGAGATGCAGCGGGTGTCGCACGCGATCGCCGAGATCGCCAACCTGGCACCGGACAGCCACGCACCCTATGTCGGCGCCTCAGCGTTCGCGCACAAGGCCGGCCTGCACGCGTCGGCGATCAAGGTCTCCCCGGAGCTCTACAACCACCTTGACCCCGCGGTCGTCGGCAACGACCAGCGCATCCTGGTGACCGAGATGGCCGGCCGGGCCTCCGTCGAGCTGAAATCGCGCGAACTCGGTGTCGATGTGGCCGCGCGTCCCGACGTCGTGGGCAAGGTCGTCGAGCGGGTCAAGCTCCGCGAGGCCGAGGGCTGGTCCTACGAGGCGGCCGACGCGTCCTTCGAACTTCTGCTGCGTGACGAGCTGGCCGATCCGGGCGACGCCGGCGACCTCGCGCCGTTCGTCGTCGAGTCCTACCGGGTGATCGTCGAGCGGCGCGAGGACGGCGCAATCGTCAGCGAGGCAACGGTGAAGGTCGTCGCCGGTGGCGATCGGGTGATCTCGACGGCCGAGGGCAACGGTCCCGTCAACGCCCTGGACCGCGCTCTGCGCAAGGCCCTCGAAGGCGTCTACCCGCGGCTGGCCGATCTCGAGCTGACCGATTACAAGGTGCGCATCATGCCCGGCAAGCACGGCACCGACGCGGTGACCCGGGTGCTGATCGAGACCTCGGACAAGCACCGCGAGTGGACGACGGTCGGCGTGCACGGCAACGTCATCGAGGCGTCCTGGTTGGCGCTGCACGACGCGGTGCGTTACGGCCTGCTCTCCTCCGCCGGCGGCTGAGCCTGCCGCTGCCCTCAGCGGGTCCGGTCCGCGCGCGGCACTGACGGTGAGGGTCGAAGCGCCGCGAGGACGCAGCTCTGGCAGTTGTGCGCACAGTCCGCGCCGGTGCCGTCGTGGCGACACCCGTCCTCATCGGTGACGTGCAGCTCGTCCGGGTCGTGCTCGTGGCCGCAGCCGCAGGACAGCTGCCCGTCCCCGGCCCGCATGGTCTCCTCGATCGCCCGGTCCAGGCGCGCCTCGGCCAGCTCGAGCGCAACGCTGCGCGCGACGCCCCAGGCCAACAGGGCGAGCAGCGCAGCGACGACCAGCGTGATCGCTGCGAAGACCCGGACCACTACCGGGCTGGCGCCGGTCATCCCAACCGCGCCGACAGCGACGAACAGCGTCGCGAAGAGCCCGAGCGTGGCGGCGAGCTGACGGCGCTTCGGAATCGGGACGCGCGACAGGGCCGAAGTCACGCCGTCGAGTATGCGCGACGAGGCGGTGGCGCAGCGGTCCGGGGCCCGGCCGCACGCGCAGCTGGGCGTGCGGGGTGACCGCTACCCTTGGCCCTCGTGCGTATCGCTCGCTTCGTCCACCCCGGCTCGGCCACGGTCCCTCCCGGCATGCTGTGGGGCAGCGTCGAGGGCCCCGCGGGCGCCCCCGTCGACGCGCTGACCGTCGCGGCCATCGCGGAGCACCCCTTCGGGCCCATCACCTTCACCGGTGATCGGTGGGCCCTGCCCGACGTCCGTCTCGTGGCGCCGATCCTGCCCAGCAAGGTGGTCGCGGTCGGCAAGAACTATGCCGATCACGTGCACGAGATGGCAGAGCCGGGAACGACCCCGGCGCCGCCGACGAGGCCGTTGCTTTTCCTCAAGCCTTCGACATCGGTGATCGGCACGGGGGACGCCGTGCGCCTGCCGGCCGACTCCGCGCGCGTCGACTTCGAAGGCGAGCTGGCCCTGGTCATCGGACGCCCGGCCAAGGACGTCAGCCGGGACGCAGCGCTGACGCACATACTCGGCTACACCGTGGCCAACGACATCACCGCCCGCGACCAGCAACGCGCCGATGGGCAGTTCACCCGCGCGAAGGGCCACGACTCGTTCTGCCCGCTCGGGCCCTGGATCGAGACGGTGCTCGATCCGCGTGACCTGCGGATCTCGACGAGCGTCAACGGCGCCCTGCGCCAGGACGCCCGCACCAGCGCGCTCATCCACGACATCCCCACGCTCATCGCGTTCATCTCGGCGGTGATGACGCTGCTGCCAGGGGACGTGATCCTCACCGGCACGCCGGCCGGGGTCGGTCCCCTCGTCGACGGTGACACGGTCGCGGTCGAGATCCAGGGCATCGGCACGCTCAG
>JAYTRE010000118.1:0-4442 GCA_043746395.1 Pseudonocardiales bacterium | reverse complement strand
CACGGGAGAGATGCGCCTTGGGTGCACAGATCGGATGTTCTGGCGCCGCTCGGAGGTGTCGCGGTTAGCGCTCCTTCGCCGGGCATTTCAGCGGGCGGGTCTTACGGGCTTGTCTGCCGTGAGTTCAGCGAGACTGAAGGTCTTTCATCGGGAACCCCCTGCAGTCTTGAGGATTGCGTTCACGATTGCGTCGGGTTGTGCACAGCTCCGACAACCGAGGCGCTGGCCGAGGACGCGAAGTAGAGTTTGCGCGTGCTGATCTGGATCAACGGACCGTTTGGCGGCGGAAAGACGCAGACCGCGCACGAACTGCAGCGGCGTCTGCGCGGCAGCGTCGTCTGCGATCCGGAGGAGGTCGGGTTCGGCCTGCATCGGACTCTGCCGCCGGCACTGCGCGGTGACTTTCAGGATCTCCGCGCGTGGCGGCAAGGCGTATACGAAGTCCTCGATCTCGCGCTGACCGAGCACGCCGGAACGATCATCGCGCCCATGACCGTCGTAGAGTCGATCTACTTTGACGAGATCGTCGGTCGACTGCGTGAGCGCGGGCACGACGTTCGGCACTTCGCCCTGCTTGCGGAACGGGACACTGTAGTGCGGCGGCTCCGCGAGCGAGGTCTGGGTCATGTCCTTCAAGTGGTCGCTGGAACCGGGGCGCCGCTGCGTCGGGAGAGCTTCGCGGTATCCAACCTCGACCGGTGCCTGGCGCGGCTTCGCGAACCCGAGTTCGCCGAGCATCTCTGGACCGACCGGCTGACCATCTCGCAGGTCGTAGAGCGCATTGCAGCATCGGCGGGCCTGACGTTGGTCCCCAATGCGGATGGCGCGCTTCGAGGACGGCTCCGCTGCGCGTGGATTGAAGCCAAACACATTCGGTTCGATTGATCAGTTAGCCTCGATCTTTCGTGCGCCCTGCGTTGATCATGATTTCAGCGGCGTGGCCGCCTGTTGTGTGTGATTCTGCATCGAGGATGTGGCTGTCTGGCCGATGTCGCTCGGGTGGGCGTTGGCTTCCGCTGGCCGTGTGCTGGGTCGTCGGGTTGGGTGGATGTGTCCTCAGCCCGGAGCGGGGATGCTCTGCAGTCTGTCGATCATGTCCGCGAGCAGTTGGCTCCAGGGGGCGTGCGCGGACAGGTGCAGGCGTCGGGTCCGGCCGTGTCGGGCCAGGCGTGCGGCGATGCTGAATAGCCGTAGCCGTAGGCGTTTGGGTTCCCACCGGCGGGCGTCGTGTCCGGTCAGGGCGAGCATCTGCATCCAGGCGGTGAGCTCGCACGCGAGGGAGACGATGGCGCACCAGAGCTGGTTCTGTGCGAAATCGTGCAGCGGCAGGTTGGTCAGACCGGTGTCCTTTGCGATGCGGATCCGGTCCTCGCAGCGGGCCCGGCGGCGGTGGCGCAGTTCCAGGTCCGCGAGCTGTCCGCGGCTGGTGTTGGTCGCGAAGGCGGTGATCCGGTGTCCGTCGGCGTCGGTGATGCGCAGCTGCGCGCCGGGGTGTGGGCGTTCTTTGCCGATGATGACCCGCATCCCGCCCGGCCAGCCGGTCAGGTTCATCAGTCCGGTGACGTCGGCGACCCACGCCCCGTCGCGGGGCTGAGCGTCGGCGTCATAGGCCGGGGTCCAGCCCGCAGCTGGCATGGCGTTCACGGTGTCGGCGAAGTCGGTGGGCAGCGCGAACCCGACCGAGTAGGACAACCGCTGGGAGACCAGCCAGTTCAGGAACTGATGGCTGGAGCCGGCACCATCGGTGCGGATGAGGACCTTGCGGCCCGCCCGGGTACCGGGGCGGTGCCCGGGCAGTTGCGCCAACGCTGCCCGCACCACCGTGATGTGATCGATCGCGGTATTGGATCCGGCATTCCCTTTCCGCAGCAGGCAACTCAACGGCTCACCGGTTCCCTGCGCACCGTGGTCGAGGAAGCTCCACAACGGGTGGAACCCGAAGCCCCGCTTATAGGTCGGTGCCGCCAGCTCCTTCTCGCTGTGGGCGGTGATCAGGGTGGCATCGAGGTCGATCACAACCGGAGCGTCGGCACTGGCACCGTGATCGGGTGCGTGCACGCCGGCCGCGGACCACACCGCAGCCCGCGCCTGCGCGCGTGCAGCATCGATCGCGGCCAACGCCCGCTTCGGGTCCGCGGCCAACACGTCGATAATGCGCGACACCGTCGGATCCGAGGCCACCGCACCGAACACCGCGGGTTCGGCCCGCAGCAACGCCACATCAGCCAAGCAGTCACCGCCCAAAGCGAGCGTCACCGCAAGATCGGTGATCACCTTGCCCGGGTCGTGGCGAGCCATCGGCTTACGCCACTGCGACAACGCCCTCGCCAATGCTGTGTCCAGACCAGCCACCCGGATCGTCTCGACCAACGCGACAGCCCCGGCCTGCGACACCACACCCTGCCCGGACGTGTCAGCCTGCACACGCGGATACAGCCCGATACTCTTCACCACGAAGGTGCTCCTTGCTCAACGGTCTCGGTGTCTCGACAACCCTGATTATCGTTGACCTGGAGCACTTTCTACTTGATCACCACGCCGTCACCGCGAAAGCGCGAGGTTAGTCAGGCTGATCGAGCTGATCGTCGAGCAGGGCTCGGGCGAAGGTCGCGTATCTGCCGGCGGTGGTCTGGGCGAGGTTGAAGACCAGGGACAGGTGCAGCGGATCGGGCCCGACGCTGAGCGCTTCGTGCAGGACTCGGTCCTTACGGATGCGGTCGATTTCGACTCCGGGCGGCAGCAGCCGCTCGGTGAGGTAGTTGCGGCCGACCGGACCGACGCCGTGGGATGTGCCGCGGGAGATCAACAGGTGCCGGTTGGGCGTGTGCGGCCAAGTGCGGCGCCGATAGTCGAGCCAGGCGCGCAATCCGTGATGGGTCAGGGACGCGAGCGGCTGGGTAACTCCGTCGAGGTTGATGCGCCGGTTCGGCAGGTCGACGTCATCGAGGGTGAGATGGCGGATGGTCATGCCGGACGCGGCATGGACGGCGGCCAGGGCGATGACCAGCCGTTGGGCCGGGGTGTCGATGCAGTGTTCGATCGCGCGGATTTCGGCGTCGGTCATCGGTAGCAGGCTGCGATTCCCGTCGGGGTTCGTCGTCTGACACGCGGGAGGCCGTGCGCCGAGCGGTGATGCGGACTGTCGCGTTGACGAGCCTCGGATTCGCGACGAACATTCCGGCCATGGGATTCTTCTCGCGCATGTTCGTGCCACGCGGGGTCCGGCGCGCGATGCACCCGAGACGAGCCGTCAAGCGAGCCGTTACGCCGAAGTCGGTCAAGCGGGCGCAACGAGCGATGCATCCGATCAGCAACGCTGCATACAGTCTCGAGCGATCGCTGAACACTAAGCCACGACGGCGCGCGTCGAAGGCGCCCGCCTACACACACGGATCCTGCCCCGTGCAGCACCGAATCCCGGGTGCGGCTGCGCGTTGCCGCAATAGCTGATCGGATTGCAGGACGAGCTACTCGTCCAGCCGTCGGTAGACACTGCCTCGGGATCCGACTCGAAGTACGAGGACGACAAGAGCGTCGTCGCGTACGTCGTAGATGACGCGGTAGCCGCCGATGCGGATGCGCCGCCACCCGGGCGAGCCGGTCAACGTCACCGAACCGGGAGGCCGAGGCTCGGCGCCGAGAGCTGTGACCGCCTCGATGACCCGCCGGCGGAGGGTCGGGTCAAGCTTGCGGATCTCCTTGCGGGCTGAGGGCTTCCACTCGATCGCGTAGCTCACGCGCTACGGGATGTCCGCGCCTCGTCAGCCACGAGATCGGCGAGCACCTGCGCGTGGGGCACGTTCGGGCCGCTCTCGGCGGCGGCTGCCCGGGCCGCCGCCAGATCAGCGGCATCCTCGGCGTCCTCTAGCTCGTGGAGAACCGCGATCGGTACCAGCGCGGCAACGGCCCGGCCATGTCGGGTGAGCACTATGCGTTCGTCGCTGTATGCGGCGCGGTTGACCAGCTCGCCAAGCTGGTCCCGGGCTTCGGTCACTCCGATTTCAGTCACCCCTACAGAATACACGTTCTGTACAGTAAGAGCCTTGAGGCTGTCGCGCAGCAGGATCCTCCAGCGACACACTCGTCATCGTGGCGGTGGACCTTCGGAGCGTCGACGAGCAAGCAACCGGCATCCGGATGGTTACCCTTCGAGCGGCAGCTGGTACCAGCGTGTATCGACCCATCGGTCAAACTTGCGACCGACCTCCCGCATGGTGCCGACCAGCTCGAACCCGAGCTTTTCGTGCAGGGCGACCGACGCAGAGTTCGGCTGTGCAATGACAGCCACTGCGAGGTGTACGCCGTCCGTCCGCAGTAGGGAAAGCAGCTGCGAGTAAATCAGGCGGGTGTGGCTCTTCTGGAGGGACTTTAGGCGGCTCGGGGTAGGGCGCCGTCGAGGTAGCGGGATTGGTGGATTCGACGTTGTTCCTGTGCGAGGTGCC
>JAYTRE010000117.1:0-14811 GCA_043746395.1 Pseudonocardiales bacterium | reverse complement strand
GCCACTGAGGAGCCCACGTGAGCGAGCTCGACCCGCCAGCCCAGGGCGCCCTGGAGACGGTGGTCGTCACGGGACTGTCCGGGGCCGGGCGCAACACGGCGGCCAAGTGCTTCGAGGACCTCGGCTACTTCGTCGTCGACAACCTGCCGCCGGAGCTTGTCGCCACCCTGGTCGACCTCGGCAGCCGCAGCCAGGGGGCGGTGACGCGGCTTGCTGTGGTGATGGACGTCCGCAGCCGGGCGTTCTCCTCCGACCTGCGCGGCGTCATCCACGATCTGGCCGACCGGGGCATGCGCCCCCGGGTGCTGTTCCTCGAGGCGCGCGACGACGTTCTGGTGCGCCGCTTCGAGAACGTCCGGCGCGCCCACCCCCTCCAAGGCGAAGGCCGGCTCGTCGACGGCATCGGGGCCGAACGCCAGGTGCTGGCCGGGCTGCGCGACGAGGCCGACCTGGTGGTCGACACCAGCGACCGCTCCGTGCACGAGCTGCGCCGCACGATCGAGTCGGCCTTCACCGGCGCAGGCGGTCAGGCGGCCCGCCCGGAGCTGCGGGCCACGGTGGTGTCCTTCGGCTTCAAGTACGGGCTGCCAGTCGATGCCGACCTCGTCGTCGACGTGCGGTTCCTGCCGAACCCCTATTGGATTCCCGAGTTGCGCGAGCTGACCGGGGAGGACGACGAGGTGCGCGACTATGTCCTCGCCCAGCAGGCGGCGGTGGAGTTCCTCGATCGCTACAGCGCGCTGCTCGAGATCATCGGCGCCGGGTACACCCGGGAAAGCAAGCACTACCTGACGCTCGCGGTGGGTTGCACGGGCGGCAAGCACCGCTCGGTGGTGATGGCCCGCCAGCTCGCGGAGAGACTCAGCGCACTCGGGGTGCGGGCCACCGTCGTGCACCGGGATCTCGGCCGTGAGTAGGCCGCTGCGGGCCGTCGCACTCGGCGGCGGCCACGGCCTGCACGCGTCGCTGTCGGCGCTGCGCCTGCTCACGCGCGACCTCACCGCCGTGGTGACCGTCGCCGATGACGGCGGGTCTTCGGGGCGCATCCGCCGCGAGCTGAAGGTGCTGCCTCCGGGCGATCTGCGGATGGCGCTGTCCGCGCTCGCCGGGGACGCACCCGTGCACGGGGAGTGGGCCGCCCTGCTGCAGCACCGCCTCGGCGGCAGCGGCGGCCTCGCCGGGCACCCGGTCGGCAACCTGCTGCTCACCGGGATGCTCGAACGCGACCACGACCCGATTGCCAGCCTGCGGCGCCTCGGTGAGCTCGTCGGTGCCGTCGGCCGGGTGTTGCCGATGAGCCCGGTGCCCCTCGACCTCGTCGCCGATGTCGACCGCTTCGATCCCGACGATGCCGAGCGCACCCGCCAGATCCGCGGCCAGTCCTCCATCGCCACGACGCCGGGGCGCGTACGCGAGATCCGGTTACTGCCGCCGGGCGCACCGGCGTGTGCCGACGCCGTCGATGCCGTGCGGGATGCCGACGTGGTCGTGCTGGGCCCCGGTTCGTGGTTCACCAGCGTCATCCCGCACCTGCTGCTGCGCGAGCTCGGCCGCGCCCTGGCGACCACTCGCGCCCAGGTGATCATCACGCTGAACTTGGTGCCGCAAGCCGGGGAGACCGACGACTACTCCGCGCCCGAGCTGCTGCGGGTGCTGCTCGCGCATGCCGAACCCTTCGGCGGCCTGCAGGTCCAGGCGGTCGTCGCGGACTGCGCCGCGGTGCCCGACCACAAGGAACTGGAGTCCTACGCGCGCGCGATCGGCGCGGGTCTCGTACTCTCAGACCTCGCCGCGGACGAAAGTCCGGAACGGCACGACCCGCAGCGGTTGAGCAAGGCGTACCGCCAGGCGCTCGCGGGTTCGGCGTCCAACGGAGGAGAGCTCGGATGGCAATGACGGCGTCAGTCAAGGACGAACTGAGCCGGGTGCCGGTGGCCAAGCTGTCCGCCCGCAAGTCCGAGGTCGCGACGCTGCTGCGCTTTGCGGGAGCGCTGCACCTGATCGGCGGGCACATCGTCATCGAGGCGGAACTCGACACGGGCTCCGTGGCCCGCCGGCTGCGCAAGGAGATTGCCGAGATCTTCGGGCACGGCTCGGAGGTGCAGATCGTCGCGAGCGGCGGCCTGCGCAAGGGCAGCCGTTACCTCGTCCGGGTCACCAAGGACGGCGAGGGCCTGGCGCGCCAGGCCGGCCTGGTCGACCTGCGAGGACGCCCGGTCCGGGGCCTGCCCCACCACGTCGTCGCGGGCGGGATGGCTGACGCCGAGGCCGCGTGGCGCGGCGCGTTCCTGGCCCACGGCTCGCTCACCGAACCGGGCCGCGCCTGCTCGCTGGAGATCACCTGCCCGTCCGCGGAAGCGGCGCTCGCGCTGGTCGGCGTGGGCCGTCGCCTGGGCCTTTCGGCGAAGGCGCGCGAGGTGCGCGGCAGCGACCGGGTGGTGGTGCGTGACGGCGATGCCATCGGCATGTTGCTCACCCGCATCGGCGCGCACGAGTCGGTGCTGGCGTGGGAGGAGCGTCGGATGCGCCGGGAGGTTCGGGCGACGGCCAACCGGCTCGCGAACTTCGACGACGCGAACCTGCGTCGCTCGGCCCGGGCCGCGGTCGCTGCCGGCGCCCGCGTGGAGCGGGCCATGGCGATTCTCGACGGCGACGCACCGGAACACCTGCTGCAGGCGGGCCGCCTGCGGTTAGAGCACAAGCAGGCCTCCCTCGAGGAGCTCGGCGCGCTCTCCGAGCCGGTCATGACCAAGGACGCAGTGGCCGGACGGATCCGCCGGCTGCTGGCCATGGCCGACAAGCGTGCCGGCGACCTGGGGATCCCCGATACCGAGTCCGTCGTGACGCCGGAAATGCTCGCGCCGTAAGCGCACCGCTGCTGGGTCAGCCCAGGGCCGCCGAGGCGCCGGGCCCGACCCGATAGGGTTTCGCAGAACGCGCCCGCAGCGTCGCGGGGCGGCACCGAACCCGAATCCGGCGTCGATGGACTGTCAGGAGCAACCGCAGTGACCGTACGTGTGGGCATCAACGGCTTCGGCCGCATCGGCCGCAACTTCTTCCGCGCGGTGGCCGCGTCGGGCGCCGACATCGAGATCGTCGGGGTGAACGACCTCACCGACAACGCCACCCTGGCGCACCTGCTGAAGTACGACTCCATCCTCGGCCGCTTCCCTGGGCAGGTGAGCTGCACTGCCGCCGAGATCACCGTAGACGGCCGCTGTTTTCGGGTCTTCGCCGAGCGTGACCCGGCCGCGCTGCCGTGGGGTGACATCGGCGCCGATGTCGTGATCGAGTCCACCGGCATCTTCACCGACGCCAGCAAGGCCAAGGTCCACGTCGCGGGCGGCGCGAAGAAGGTGATCATCTCCGCCCCGGCCAGCAACGAGGACCTCACCGTCGTCATGGGCGTCAACGACGGCGACTACGACCCGGCCCGGCACACGGTGATCTCCAACGCCTCCTGCACCACCAACTGCCTGGGTCCGCTGGCCAAGGTGCTTAGCGACGCCGTCGGCATCGAGCGCGGCCTGATGACGACGATTCACGCCTACACCCAGGACCAGAACCTGCAGGACGGCCCGCACCAGGATCTGCGCCGGGCCCGAGCGGCGGCGATCAACATCGTGCCGACCTCGACGGGGGCGGCGAAGGCGATCGGCTTGGTGCTGCCGCACCTCAAGGGCAAGCTCGACGGGTATGCACTGCGGGTGCCGATCCCGACCGGTTCGGCGACCGATCTCACCGTCACCAGCAGCCGCGAAACCTCCGTCGAAGAAGTGAACGCGGCCTACCGGGCCGCCGCGGAGGGACCGCTGCGGGGCATCCTCAGCTACACCGAGGCACCGATCGTCAGCTCCGACATCGTCACCGACCCCGCCTCCTGCATCTTCGACGCGGGATTGACCAAGGTGATCGGTAACCAGGTGAAGGTCGTCGGCTGGTACGACAACGAGTGGGGTTACAGCAACCGCCTGGTCGACCTGACCGTGCTCGTCGGCTCGTCCCTCTAGGCCGCAGATGCGCACGCTCGACGACCTTCTCCGCCACGGGGTGGCGGGCCGTCGGATCCTGGTCCGCTCGGATCTCAACGTTCCGCTGAAGGACGGCGCGGTCGCCGACGACGGCCGCATCCGCGCCTCACTGCCGGTGCTGACGCGGCTGCTTGACCACGGCGCGCGTGTGATCGTCGTGGCCCACCTCGGCAGGCCGAACGGGCAGCCGGACCCGGCCTGGTCACTGCGTCCGGTCGCCGACCGGCTGGCCCAGCTGCTCGGCAGGCCGGTGGACTTCGCCCTCGACACAGTGGGGGACAGTGCCCGGCTGCTCGCAAGTGAGCTCGAGGACGGCGAGCTGCTGCTGCTCGAGAATGTGCGCTGCAACGCGGGCGAGACGAGCAAGGACGACGCCGAGCGGCTCGCTTTCGCTCGTTCCCTGGCCCTGCTTACCGGCGGCGCGGACGACGGCGGCGCCTTCGTCGAGGACGCGTTCGGCGCGGTGCACCGCGCCCATGCCTCGGTCTACGACGTCGCGACACTGCTGCCGCGCTACTGCGGCGACCTCGTCTGCGACGAACTGGCGGTGCTGCGGCAGCTTGCCGGGCAGGCCGCCCGCCCGTACGCGGTTGTGCTCGGCGGGTCCAAGGTGAGCGACAAGCTCGCTGTCATCACCGCGCTGCTGCCCACGGTCGATCGCCTGCTCGTCGGCGGCGGGATGTGTTTCACCTTTCTCGCCGCGCAGGGTCTCGAGGTGGGCAGGTCACTGCTGGAACGCGATCTGATCGAGACCTGCCGCCGGCTGCTCGCCGACGCCGGCGACAGGATCGTGCTGCCTGTGGACATCGTCGTCGCCCCCGAGATCTCCGCCACAGCAACCGCCACGACCGTGGCCGCCGACGCGATCCCCCCCGACCAGTTCGGCCTGGACATTGGCCCCAAGTCGGTGGCGGCCTTCGCCGCGGTGCTGGCCGGCACGCGGACGGTGTTCTGGAACGGCCCGATGGGGGTCTTCGAGCTGGCGCCGTTCGCGGCCGGGACCAAGGGCGTCGCCCAGGCGGTCGCCGGTGTCGACGGCCTGTCCGTGGTCGGCGGCGGCGATTCGGCGGCCGCGGTCCGCGCGCTCGGCCTCGACGTCACTGCCTTCGGCCACATCTCTACGGGGGGTGGGGCGTCGCTGGAGTACCTGGAGGGCAAGTCGCTGCCGGGCGTCGCCGTCCTGGACGAGCTCTGATGGCGCCGGTTACCCGCAAGCCGCTGATCGCCGGCAACTGGAAGATGAACCTCAACCATCTCGAGGCACTCGCCCTCACCCAGAAGATCGCCTTCAGCCTGAGCGAGGAGCAGTTCACCCGGGTCGACGTCACCGTGCTACCGCCGTTCGTCGACCTGCGCAGCGTGCAGACGCTGGTCGACGGGGACCGCCTGCTCATGACCTACGGGGCTCAGGACCTCTCGCCGCATGACTCCGGCGCCTACACCGGCGACATCAGCGGGCCCATGCTGGCCAAGCTCGGCTGCACCTACGTCGTGGTCGGGCACTCGGAGCGCCGCGAGCACCATGGCGAGGACGACGCCGTGGTCAACGCCAAGCTCCACGCCGCGTACCGCAACGGGCTCACGCCGATCCTCTGCGTCGGCGAGATGCTGGACATCCGCGAAGCCAATGGGCACCTGGCGCACTGCACCGGCCAACTCGAGCGTGCCCTGGCCGGGGTGGCGGCCGACCAAGCCGAGACTGTCGTCATTGCCTACGAGCCGGTGTGGGCGATCGGCACCGGCCGGGTCGCCACCCCGGAGGACGCCCAGGCGGTGTGTGCCGCCCTCCGCGATCGGCTGGGCATGCGATACTCGGCGGGCCTGGCGCACCGGGTCCGCATTCTCTACGGCGGTTCGGTGAAGGCGACCAACGCCGCGGACATCCTTGCCCAGCGCGACATCGACGGTGCCCTCGTCGGCGGTGCGAGCCTGGACGGTGCCGAGTTCGCCGCGATCTGTGTGGCCGCGGGCACGGCGCCAGCCTTGCCCTGATCGCCAGGTAGGCTGAGCTGGCCCGCAACCCGACTCACCCGTGACCGAGGCAGACGAGATGATCATGACGTTGTCCATCGTGCTCATCCTCGCGAGCGTCCTTCTGGTCGTGCTAGTGCTGCTGCACCGGGGCAAGGGTGGCGGGCTGTCCTCGATGCTCGGCGGTTCGTTCTACTCCAACCTGTCCGGCTCATCGGTGGTCGAGCGCAACCTCGACCGGTTGACGGTGATCGCCGGGGTGGTCTGGGCGATCAGCATCGTCGGGCTCGGACTGCTCTACAAGCACGCCTGACCGCCACTCCGGCGGCGCAGATACCGATTCTCGAAAGAGGGACACGTACGTGGCTGGTGGCAGCGCGATTCGCGGTAGCCGGGTGGGCGCCGGTCCGATGGGGGAGAAGGAGCGCGGCGAGTCCGCACCGCGGCAGCGGGTGTCGTTTTTCTGTGCCAACGGCCACGAGGTGCGGCCGGCCTTTTCGGTCGAGGCCGTGCTTCCCGACACCTGGGACTGCCCGCGCTGCGGCTTCCCGGCCGGCCGCGAGTCCGCGGCCCCGCCGAACGCGCCGCGCAACGAGCCGTACAAGACGCACCTGGCCTACGTGAAGGAGCGCCGCTCGGAAGCCGATGCCGCGGCCATCCTGGACGAGGCCCTGGCGAAGCTGAAGGCCCGTCGCGGCGAACGCTGACGCCGCCCCTGCGACAATTGGCGTGTCCGGCAGGCCGTTCAGGTGATCGGCGCGGAGCCGAGTAGCCCGGCAGCGTCCGCATCGAGTAGCCACAGCGTGCGGTGCCGCCCGCGAGCACCTGCCGAGGGCACCTGCACCCGGTCGGCGCCGCCCAGCGCGCGAGCGCACGCCTGGGCCTTACCCTCCCCAGAGGCGACGACCCAGATCTCGTTGGCCGCATTGAGTCCGTCGAAGCTCAGTGAGATCCGCAGCGGCGGTGGCTTGGGAGAGTTGCGCACCGCGATCACGCTCGCCGACTCGTCGTGGACGCTCGGGTGGTCGGCAAATAGCGAACAGCAATGCCCGTCGGGGCCGATGCCGAGCAGCACCACATCGAAGTTCGGCACCTCGTCATGGTCATCGGCCCGCCGGGCGAGGCGCAGCTCGTCGGCATAGCCGGCCGCGGCGGCATCCAGGTCCGCGCCGTACGTGCCGTCCGAGGCGGGCATCCGGTGCCGGGTGGCCGCCGCGAACGGTGGCCGGGAGAACAGAATCCGTTCCGCCGGCAGGTCGTTGCGGTCGGGCGAGTTGGCCGGGACGAACCGCTCGTCGCCCCAGCAGACGTCGACAGCCGCCCAGTTGATCGCGTCCGCCGCGACGGCCGAGCCGGCCAGTGCCGTCCAGACTCGCTCCATGATCGCGCCGGCGGTCAGGGCCAGCGCAGCCCGGCCCCGCTGGCGCTGGGCCTGCGACAGCGTACCGACCAGCCGCGCCACGACGTCGTCGGCCAGGTGAGCTGCGGACGGCGCGACGACGATGTCGGGGGGAGCCAACGGCTTAGCCCTCCCGCGCGGCGAGCGTCGGGTCGTGCCAGGTGTGCGTGCGGGTCGCGGGCCGTTGGCTCAGCCCGGTCTGCCCGGTGACTGCGCCCAGCGCCTCGGCATAAGACTGGTCGGCGTCCAGGCGGCGCAGCTCCTCGGCCATCAGGTCGCCGGTGCTGCGCGCGGGGAACGGGGCGATCGAGTCCATCTGGTGGGGCCGCTGCATGACCAGCCGGTACCCGTCGTTGCGCAGTTGCACGAGGGTGCCGTCGGCGAAGGTCACCGCCACCGAGGAGATGTACTTGCCCTCGGCCTTCTCGACCGGGACGTAGATGCCCAGTCGGCTCGACAGCCAGCCGGCCAGCAGCTGCGCCGACGGGTCGACCGGGTTGCCGTACACGCTGACCGCAGTGGCGGGGACGTGCACCGTGTCGAAGGCCGAGGCGAGTGCCGCGCGCCACGGCGTGATAACCGTCCAGGTCAGGTCGGTGTCGCCGGGTGCGTAGTCGGTGGCCCGCTGGCGCAGCGAGGCTGACGGGTCGCTGTCGCGGATCACGTTGGTGATGCGGCGGTCAGCGAAGACACCCAGCGGGTCATAGGCGATCGCCTCGGGCGTCGAGGAGTACCACCATGCGGCCACAGGCGCGTCAGGGGCCAGCAACGGAAGGGTCACGGACTCCGCGTGCAGTGCCAGCCGGCCGTACATGCGCAGCACCACCGACTCGCCCGGACCGTAGCGGCCACCGATCGCGACCTCGGCGTCGAGCCGCGGCACGGGAGCCTCGATCTGGTGCCGCAACACGGTCAGGACCCGCATCGGGTGCCGCGAGGCGGCGATGCTCACCGCGGCCTCCACCTCGGCGGCGTCCTTCTCCTCCATCACTACCACGAGGGTGAGCGCCAGGCCGCTCGTCACTCCACCTCCCGTGCGCCGCTCGGCGGCCAGGGCCTTGACCACCGCGGTGCCGGTGGTGTCCCAGAGCGTGGTCACGGCCGCCTCCATCGGCGCCCGTCGCGATCGAGCATGGCCTCGGCTGCCTTCGGCCCCCACTCGCCGGCCCGGTACTGCTCGGGAGTGCTCCCCGACCAGAATTCCTCCAGCGGGTCGATTACCCGCCACGACGCCTCAACCTCGGCGTTGCGGGGGAACAGCGTGGAGTCGCCGATCAGCACGTCGAGGATCAGCCGCTCGTAGGCCTCGGGCGAGGACTCGGTGAACGCCTCGCCGTAGAGGAAGTCCATCGACACATCGCGCACCTCCATCATCGAGCCGGGCACCTTGGAGCCGAACTTCAGCGTGACGCCCTCGTCGGGTTGGACGCGGATGACGAGCTGGTTGTGGCCGAGCTCGACGGTGTCGGTGTGGCTGAACGGCAGGTGCGGGGCGCGCTTGAACAGCACCGCGATCTCGGTGACGCGCCGGGGCAGGCGCTTGCCGGTGCGCAGGTAGAACGGGACGCCGGCCCAGCGCCGGGTGTCGATGCCCAGCCGCACCGCCGCGTAACTCTCGGTGGTCGAATCCGCCGGGACGTCCTGCTCGCCGATGTAGGCCGGCACTCGCTCGCCGGCCTGCCAGCCCTGCTTGTACTGCCCGCGGACGGCGTACGAGCTCAGGTCACCCGGCAGGGTGATCGCGCGCAGTACCTTCAGCTTCTCGGTCTGGATCGCCTCGGGCGTGAACTCGACCGGCTCCTCCATCGCGGTGAGCGCCAGCAGTTGGAGCAGGTGGTTCTGCAGCACGTCGCGCGCGGCACCGGTGGCGTCGTAGAACGCGGCCCGCCCGGCGATGCCCACGTCCTCGGCCATGGTGATCTGGACGGAATCGACGAAGTTCGCGTTCCACACCGGCTCGAACAGCTGGTTGGCGAAGCGCAGCGCCATCAGGTTCTGGACGGTCTCCTTGCCCAGGTAGTGGTCGATGCGGAACACGTCGGGTGCGGTGAAGACGTCGTCGACAAGCCGGTTCAGCGCCAGTGCGCTGGCCAGGTCGTGGCCGAACGGTTTCTCCACGACGACCCGCCGCCACCCGCCCGCGGTGCCGTTGTCGGCCATCTTGGTGCGCTCCATCTGCTGGAGCACCACCGGGAACATGCTCGGTGGGATCGACAAGTAGAACGCGGCGTTGCCCTTGATGCCGTGGGACTGGCACAGGTCGTCCAGGGTGCGGGCCAGGGTGTCGAAGGCGGCGTCGTCGTCGAAGGAGCCCGGCACGAACATGATGTCGCCCGACAGCCGCGCCCACACATCCTCGTTCCAGTCGGTGCGGGCGTGCTCCTTGGCGGCCTTCTTGGCCAGTGATTCGAAGTCGCCGTCCTCCCAGCTGCGGCGCGCGAAGCCGAGCAAGACGAAGTCGGCCGGCAGCAGGCCACGGTTGGCGAGGTCGTACACCGCGGGCAGCAGCTTCTTTCGGGCCAGGTCGCCGGTCACCCCGAAGACGACGAGGGCGCACGGCTCGGGCACCCGCGGGAGCCGCCGGTCGCTGGGGTCGCGCAGCGGATTGCGGGACTCCCGCGACGCGGGTCCACCGAGCATCGCGTCGGCGGCCAGTCGCTCGTCGTTCACCCGTACTCCCCGCCGCGGTTCACGTTCTCGCTCAGCGGTGGGCCGCGTCGAGCTGGCCGCGGACCCCGTCGAACAGCTGCGTCCACGCGTCCTCGAACTTCTGCACGCCCTCGACCTCGAGCAGTTCGATGACGTCGTCGTAGCTGATGCCGACCGCCTCGAGGCTGTCGAGCACCGCCTGCGCCTCGGCGTAGTTGCCGGTGACGGTGTCGCCGGAAATCACGCCGTGGTCGGCCACCTCGTCGAGGGTGGCCTCGGGCATCGTGTTCACGGTGTCGGGCGCGACGAGCTGCACGACATACATCGTGTCGTCGTACGCGGGGTTCTTGACACCGGTCGAGGCCCACAACGGCCGCTGCGGATGGGCCCCGGCGGCGGCGAGCGTCTGCCACCGCGGCGAGGCGATCACCTGCTCGTAGTGCTGATAGGCCAGCCGGGCGTTGGCGATCCCGGCCTTGCCGCGCAGCGCGGTGGTCTGCTCGGTGCCCAGCTTGTCGAGGCGTTTGTCGATCTCGGTATCTACCCGGCTGACGAAGAACGAGGCCACCGAGCGGATGGTGGCGAGGTCGATGCCGGCGGTCCGGGCCTGCTCCAGGCCGGTGAGGTAGGCGTCCATCACCCGGTCATAGCGCTCCAGGCCGAAGATCAGCGTGACGTTGACGCTCACGCCCGCCGCGGTCGCCGCGGTGATCGATGGCAGACCGGCCTTCGTCGCCGGGATCTTGATCATGACATTGGGGCGGTCGACGAGCCACCAGAGGGCGGTCGCCTCGGCCGTGGTCTTGGCGGTGTCGTCGGCGATGCGCGGGTCGACCTCGATCGAGACCCGGCCATCCTTGCCGGCGGTCCGGTCGAACACGGGCCGGATCACATCGCAGGCCCAGCGGATGTCGAAGGTGGTGAGTAGCCGCACCGATTCCTCGAGGGAGACGCCGCGGACCGCGAGGTCGCGCACCTGGGCGTCGTAGGCGTCCCCTTTCTCGAGCGCCTTCTGGAAGATCGTGGGATTGCTCGTGGCACCGACAACGTGCTTGTCGGCGATGAGGGCGGCGAAGTCGCCGCTGCGCAGCCGTTCGCGGCTCATGTCGTCGAGCCATATCGAGACATCCTGCGCGGCGAGGTCGGCGAGCGGGTTGCTCATGACGATTCCCTTCAGTTGCCGGTGATCGCGCCACGGATCTGGCCGGCGCGTTCGAGGGCCGAATGCGCGGCCGCGACGACACGGTCGGGAGTGAAGCCGAACTGCTCGAACAGGACGCTGGCATCGGCGCTGGCGCCGAAATGTTCGATGCTGACGATTTCGCCGGAGTCGCCGACGATCTCGCGCCAACCCTGCCGGACGCCGGCCTCGACGCTGACCCGCGCCCTCACGTCGGGCGGCAGCACCTGCTGCTGGTACGCCGGTGGCTGGGCCTGGAACCACTCGATGCACGGCATCGACACGACCCGGGTGGGCGTGCCCTCGGCTTCGAGGCGGTCCCGGGCGACGAGGGCCAGCGACACCTCCGAACCGGTGGCCACGATGATCACCTTAGGCAGCCCGACGGAGGCTTCCGCGAGGACGTAGCCGCCCTTGTGGGCATCGGTCACGGCGGCGGCGTCGAGGACCGGCAAGTTCTGCCGGGACAGGGCCAGGCCGATCGGCCGGTCGGTGTGCTCCAGGGTGGCCCGCCACACGACCGCGGTCTCGTTGGCGTCGGCGGGGCGCACCACGTCCAGCCCGGGAATGGCGCGCAGCGCGGCCAGGTGCTCGATGGGCTGGTGGGTCGGCCCGTCGCCGCCGAGGCCGATGGAGTCGTGCGTCCACACGTAGATCGTCGGCAACTTCATCAGTGCGGCGAGCCGCACCGGGGGACGCATGTAGTCGCTGAACACGAGGAAGGTGCCGCCGTAGACGCGCGTCCCGCCGTGCAGCGTGATGCCGTTCATGATCGAGCCCATGGCGTGCTCGCGGATGCCGAAGTGCAGGGTGCGGCCGTACGGGCCGCCCGACCACTGTTTGGTCTGGTGCTCGGCCGGGATGAAGCTCGGTTCGCCCGCCATCGTGGTGTTGTTGCTCTCGGCGAGGTCGGCCGAGCCACCCCAGAGTTCGGGCAGCACCCCGGCCAGCGCCGACAGCACCTGGCCGGACGCTGCGCGGGTCGAGACGGCGTTGGGCTTGCCGTCCTTCTCAGCGGGAAAGCTCGGCAGGTGCTCGACCCAGCCGTCGGGCAGCGAACGGTTGATCATGCGCTCGAGCAGGGCGGCACGCTCGGTGTTGCCGGCGGCCCAGGCGTCGAAGCCCGACTGCCATTCGGCGTGCGCCGCCCGGCCCCGGTCCACGACCTGGCGGGCGTGCGCAAGCACCTCGGTGTCCACCGCGAAGTGCACGTCCGGGTCAAATCCAAGGATCTCCTTCGTCCTGCGGATCTCCTGCTCGCCGAGTGCCGAGCCGTGCGCGGCGCCGGTGTTCTGCTTGGTGGGCGCGGGCCAGCCGATGATGGTGCTGACGGCGATGATCGAGGGACGAGTCGTCTCGCGCCGAGCGGCGCGCAGGGCCTTCTGGAGGGCCACGACGTCCTCGCCCGAATCGACGCGCTGAGTGTGCCAGCCGTAGGCGGCGTAGCGGGCCAGCACGTCCTCGCTAAAGGCGATGTCGGTGTCGTCCTCGATCGAGATGTGGTTGTCGTCATAGCACAGGATCAGGTTTCCGAGCTGCTGGTGCGCGGCCAGCGAGGACGCCTCGCTCGACACGCCCTCCTCCAGGCAGCCGTCGCCGGCGATGACGTAGATGTGGTGGTCGAAGGGTGACTCGCCGGGCGCTGCGTCCGGGTCGAGCAGCCCGCGCTCACGCCGCGCGGCCATCGCCATGCCGACCGCGTTGCCGATTCCCTGCCCGAGCGGACCGGTCGTGGTCTCGACGCCGGCGGTGTGGCCGTGCTCGGGGTGGCCGGGGGTCAGCGAGCCCCAGGTCCGCAGCGCCTCCAGGTCGGCGAGCTCCAGCCCGTAGCCGGAAAGGAACAGCTGGCAGTACTGGATGAGGGAGGCGTGCCCGTTCGAGAGCACGAACCGGTCGCGGCCGATCCAGTTCGGGTCCGTCGGGTCATGGCGCATCACCCGCTGGTAGAGCAGATAGGCCAGCGGCGCCAGGCTCATCGCGGTGCCGGGATGGCCGTTGCCCACCCGCTGCACCGCGTCAGCGGCCAGCAGCCGGGCGGTGTCCACGGCCAAGGTGTCCTGCGCGCTCCACCACTTCGGATGCGTCGTGACGACGCCCTGCCCACTGTCGGCCACGGTGTCTCGGTCCCTCCGGTCGCCTTCGCTCACGGTGCAGCTGTCCGGTCCAGCCTAGTCACTTCCCGCTGTCCGGTCGGGGGCACTGCGGCGGCCGCACCCGACGGCGGGCGCCGATGAGAGAGAAGGCTGAGAAAGGGGCGAGAGACCTCGCGTCGACGGCTACCCTGTGCCGGTGCACACCCCGATCGCGGCTATCTCGGCGGGCTCCGACGGGGTCTCGACGCCGGCTCGCGCGCCGGGGCTGTCCGTCCCGCGGCAGCGGCGCTCGCGGGTCTCGGCGTACGTGGCCCTCACCAAGCCGCGGATCATCGAGCTGCTGCTCGTCACCACCGTCCCGGCGATGATCCTCGCCGCGCGGGGGTTACCGCCGTGGGCGACGGTGGTGGCCACCCTGGTCGGCGGCACTCTCGCCGCCGGCAGCGCCAACGCCCTCAACTGCTACGTCGACCGCGACATCGACGCGCTCATGCGCCGCACGGGGCACCGCCCGCTGGCCCGCCACGATGTCTCGCCTCACGGGGCCCTCGTCTTCGGCCTGCTGCTCGGCGTGGTGGCCGTGCTGTCGATGGGCCTCACGACGAACTGGCTCGCCGCCGGGCTGACCGCGCTGGCCATCGCCTTCTACGTGATTGTGTACACGATGCTGCTCAAGCGGCGTACCGCGCAGAACATCGTGTGGGGCGGCGCGGCAGGGTGCATGCCGGTGCTCATCGGCTGGGCGGCGGTGACCGACCGGCTGGCGTGGACGCCGGTAGTGCTGTTCGGGATCGTGTTCTTCTGGACGCCGCCGCACTTCTGGGCGCTGGCGATCCGCTACAAGGACGACTACGCGCGCGCCGGCGTGCCGATGCTGCCGGTGGTGGCCGGCCCGGTGCGGGTGGCGCGCGAGATCGTGCTCTATTCGTGGCTGACGGTGGTGTGCTCGCTGGTGTTGTGGCCGCTGGCCACCGGATGGGTGTACGGCATATTGGCGGCCGGTGCCGGGGTGGCGCTGCTCGTCGGCGCGCACCGTTTGCTGCTGCGCACCCGCCGTGGCCAGGACGTCAAGGCGATGCAGCTGTTCCACCTATCCAACAGCTACCTGGCCTTCGTGTTCGTGGCAATCGCGGTAGACACGTTCGTGCGCTGACGCGGGCCGGCCCGCTTCGCTCGCCTTTCGTAGGATCATGGCCGTGCCTGCCGTCTTGCTCGCGACCTGTGCCGAATTGCCCGACGGCGACGAGGACCGCGCGGTCCTCACCACGGCCCTGAGCGCCCGTGGCATCGGCTCCTCCTGGGCGGTGTGGGACGACCCCGCGGTGGACTGGGCGCGCGGGCCGGTGGTGATTCGCTCGACGTGGGACTACACCGCGCGCCGGGACGAGTTCGTGGCCTGGGCCGGGTCGGTCCCGGTGCTGCTCAACCCGGGCCCGGTGGTGGAGTGGAACTCCGACAAGGTGTACCTGCGCGAGCTGGCCGCGGCAG
>JAYTRE010000116.1:0-6222 GCA_043746395.1 Pseudonocardiales bacterium | reverse complement strand
CCGGACCGGGTCACCGCGATCCAGCCCGTACCCGAGGAAGACGACACCGGATGACCCTTCTCGACGAGCGTCGCGCACCGGCCCCGAAGCCCGTGTTCGAGGGCACGAAGAAGCGTGGCGAGCAGGTCGCCCTCTACGCCTTCGTGATCGTGCCGTTCCTGGCCTTCGCGGCCGCGGTCCCGGTTGCCTGGGGATGGGGCCTCGGCTGGTTGGACCTCGTGCTGATGCTCGGGTTCTACGTCATCTCCGGCCTGGGCATCACGGTCGGCTACCACCGCCTGTTCACCCACAGCGCCTTCAAGGCCAACCGCCCGCTGCGCATCGGCCTGGCCATCGCCGGGAGCATGGCGATCGAGGGCCCGGTGATCCGCTGGGTCGCCGATCACCGGCGCCACCATGCCTTCAGCGACAAGGACGGCGACCCGCACTCCCCATGGCGCTACGGCGAGACGCTGCCCGCGCTGCTGAAGGGGTTGTGGTTCTCCCACCTGGGCTGGATGTTCGACGTCGAGCACACCAACTGCGAGAAGTACACGCCCGACCTGCTGCGCGACAGCGACATCAGCCTGGTCGATCGGCTGTTCCCGCTGTGGCTGGCCATCTCGATGCTCGCGCCGGCCGCGCTGGGCGGGCTGCTCACCTGGTCGTGGGCCGGTGCGCTGTCGGCGTTCTTCTGGGCCGCCCTGGTCCGTGTCTTCGTGCTGCACCACGTCACCTGGTCGATCAACTCGGTGTGCCACACCATCGGCGCCCGGCCGTTCGCCGCCCGCGACAAGAGCGCCAACTTCTGGCCGCTGGCCATCCTGAGCTTCGGCGAGAGCTGGCACAACATGCACCACGCCGACCCGACGGCCGCGCGGCACGGCGTGCTGCGCGGGCAGCTCGACGAGTCGGCCCGCGTTATCTGGCTGTTCGAGAAGCTCGGCTGGGCCACCGACGTGCGCTGGCCCAAGCCAGAGCGCATCGAGAAGCTGCGCGTCATCTGACGCGCGCCGCTCAGGTAACCGGGGACGAGGCGCGGGCGAAGGCCGGGTCGGCGTAGTCCCCGCTGGTGAGCACGTCGCGCAGCTGCTCCAGCGCGGCCCACACGTCGGCGTAGCTCAGGTACAGCGGTGTCAGGCCGAGCCGCAGCAGGTCCGGGGCGCGGAAGTCGGCGATCACCCCCCGGGCGATGAGGGCCTGACAAACCTCGTAGGCATGCGGCATCGACAGGGCTACCTGGGAGCCGCGGCGGTGGTGCTCGCGTGGGGTGCTGACCGCCACGGTGGGCAGGTGCGCATCGGCGAACCCGATCACCAGGTCGGACAGGGCCAGGGACTTGGCGCGCACGTCGGCCAGCGTGACACCGTCCCAGACGTCGAGGGCGGCCTCCAGGGCCAGCATCGACAGCAGCGGCGGGGTGCCGATCCGAGCCCGTTCGATGCCCGCGGCCGGGCGGTACTGCTGCTCCAGCGCGAACGGATCGGCATGCCCGTGCCAGCCGGTGAGCGGCAGCTCGACGAGGTGCTGGTGGCGCTGCGCGACGTAGATCCAGCCCGGTGCCCCGGGCCCGCCGTTGAGGTACTTGTAGCCGCAGCCGACGGCGAGGTCCGCGCCGCTGCCGTCGAGGTCGACGGGCAGCGCGCCGGCGGCGTGGGACAGGTCCCAGACCGCGAGCGCGCCCGCGCGGTGGACCTGCTCGGTGATCGCCGCGACGTCCCACAGCTCGCCGGTGCGGTAGTCGACCACGCTCAGCGCGACGACGGCGGTGTCGTCGTCGAGGACGGTGGGCAGCTCGGGCGGTGCGACCCGAGACACCCGCCGGCCGAGCAGCGACGCGGCGGAGTCCGCGACGTACTGGTCGGTGGGAAAGCCCGCGCCGTCGGTGACGATCCCACCTCGGTCCGGGCGTAGCCGCGCTGCCGCCATGAGCGCCTGGAACAGCTGGACGGTGGTCGAGTCGCCGCAGACGAGCTGGCCGGGTGCTGCGCCCACCAGCGCGCCGATGCGGTCGCCCACGCGGGTGGGCAGCGTCCACCAGCCGTTGCCGTTCCACGAGGTGATCAGATCGCGGCCCCATTGGCGCGTGACGGCGTCGGCGAGCACGCCCGGCACGTGCGCGGGCAGGGCGCCGAGGGAGTTGCCGTCGAGGTAGCTCACCCCGACGGGCAGCGTGAACCGCTCTCGGATGAAGGCCAGCGGATCGGCGGCATCCTCGGCGGCGGCGTCGGCGGCACTGCGCACCTCAGACGACACTGCGCACCTCAGACGACACTGCGCACCTCAGACGACACTGCGCACCTCAGACGACACTGCGCACCTGCCAGAGGTCGGGAAACGCCGGGCGGAACAGCGTCGAGCGCAGGTAGCCGGCCCCCGCGGAGCCGCCGGTCCCGACCTTCGCGCCGATCGTGCGCTCGACCATCATCACGTGGCGGTAGCGCCACTCCTGCAGGCCCTCGTCGATGTCGACCAGCGCCTCGCACACCTCGGCGGCGGGTGCCGCGTCGTCGGCGTAGACCTCGACGAGCATCCGCTGGACGTCGGCGTCGCCGAGCCACGGTGTGCTCGGATCGCGCTCGAACGCGGCAGCGGGGACGGCGAAGCCGGCCGCCGCGAGGTAGCGCAGCAGGGAGTCGAAGACCGAACGCCGGCCGATCGCCGCGGCCAGCGCCGAGTCGACCGGTGCGGACCCGAAGTCGCGGCGGCCCAGGACGGCCTCGACGACGCGAAACTGCAGGGACTGGAAACCGCTGGAGGTGCCGAGCTCGGGGCGGAACGCGGCGAACTGCCGTGGGGTCATCGTCTCGAGGACGTCGAGCTGACCGACGATCGTCTTGAGGATCTTGGCGATCCGGCGTGCCGTGTGCAGCGCCCCGCCGCTGTTGCCCTCCTCCAGGCGGGTCTGCAGCCGCGCTGCCTCGTGCAGGATCTGCTTGAACCAAAGCTCGTAGACCTGGTGGATGATCACGAACAGCAGCTCGTCGTGCTCCTCGGTGGCGGGCTGTTGACAGCCCAGCAGGTCGTCCAGGCGCAGGTAGCTGACGTAGGTGACCGGCTCGGACGTCGTTGTCATGGGACCATCTTGGGTGATGAGTGAGTCCGAGGGCAGGCCCCGGGTGCGGATGACCGGTCGGGAGCGCCGCGAGCAGCTGCTGGACGTCGGGCGCGCCCTGTTCGCGGAGAAGGGTTTCGAAGCGACCTCGATCGAGGAGATCGCGGCCCGCGCCGGGGTGAGCAAGCCGGTCGTCTACGAGCACTTCGGCGGCAAGGAAGGGCTCTACGCCGTGGTCGTCGACCGCGAGATGAGCGACCTGCTCGACCGCCTGACCGGTGCGCTGTCCGCCGCGCACCCGCGGGTGCTCGTCGAGCAGGCCGCACTGGCGCTGCTGACCTACATCGAGGACGAGACCGACGGGTTCCGGATCCTGTCCCGGGATTCGCCGGTCGCCGGCTCGACCGGGACGTTCTCCTCCCTGCTGAACGACATCGCGAGCCAGGTCGAGCACATCCTGGCGCGCGAGTTCTCCACGCGCGGCATGCAGTCGGAGTTGGCGCCGATGTATGCGCAGATGCTCGTCGGCATGGTCGCGCTCACGGGCCAGTGGTGGCTGGAGGAGCGCAAGCCGGACCGCGAGCAGGTCGCGGCGCACCTGGTGAACCTGGGCTGGAACGGGCTCAGCCACCTGGAGGCCACTCCGCATCTCGTGACCCGCACGGACCCGGCCTGATCCCCGATCGTGCAACTCTTGGCCCCGTGGGGCGGCCCGATGTTGCACGATCGGGTTCAAGCCAGTTCGAGCCAGCTCTGCTCTGCGGCCTCCCGCTCAGCGCGCGCCGCCCGCAGCTCGGCGTCCAGGCTCGACACCCGGGTGAAGTCGGTCGCATGTGCGGCGAGCTGGGTATGCAGCTGCGCCTCGCGCCGTTCCAGTTGGGCGATTTGGCGTTCCAGCCGGCTCAGCTCCTTGCGCGCTGAACGCGAGTCACCCTTGCGCTCGCGGCGCTCGGCCACCTGGGTGTGGACGCGTTCGGCGCGCCGGTGCAGGTACTGCTCGACGCCCCCGGGCAGCGCCGCGAGCGAGCCGTCGCCGAGCAGCGCCACCGTCGAGTCGCAGATGCGCTCGATCAGGTAGCGGTCGTGGCTGACGACGATCAGCGTGCCCGCCCACGCGTCGAGCAGGTCTTCCAGCGCGGCGAGGGTGTCGGTATCCAGGTCGTTGGTCGGCTCATCGAGCAGCAGCACGTTGGGTTGGCGCAGCAGCAGCCGCAGCAGCTGCAGCCGCCGGCGCTCCCCGCCGGACAGGTCGGCGACCGGCGTCCACTGCCGCTCGTTCGCGAAGCCGAATCGCTCGGCCAGCTGCGTCGCGGACAGCTCGGTGCCCTCGATGGTCGCGGTGGTGCGAACCTGCTGCACGGCCTCGATGACGCGCAGCCCGTCCGGCAGCTCGGTGACCTCCTGGGACAGGTAGGCGGACCGGACGGTCTGGCCGATCCGGACCGTGCCGGAGCCGGGCTGCAGCGTGCCGGCCAGCAGCCGGAGCAGGTGCGTCTTGCCGGAGCCGTTGACCCCGATGATCCCGATCCGGTCGCCCGGCCCGACGTGCCAGCTGACGTCGTCCAGCAGCAGCTTGTCTCCCGCCCACAGGGTGACGTTGTCCACGTCGAAGACGCTGCGCCCGAGTCGGCGCTGGGCCAGCGCGCGGAGCTCGACGGACGCGCGCGGGGCCGGCACGTCGGCGATGAGCGCCTCCGCCGCGTCGATGCGGAACCGGGGCTTCGAGGTACGCGCCGGGGCGCCGCGTTGCAGCCAGGCGAGCTCCTTGCGCAGCAGGTTCTGCCGCCGCGTCTCGGCGGAGTCGGACTGCCGGGCCCGCTCGGCCCGGGCCAGGACATAGGCGGCGTACCCGCCGTCGAACTGCCGCACCCCGCCGTCGCCGACCTCCCAGGTACGGGAGCAGACGGCATCGAGGAACCAGCGGTCGTGGGTGACGACGAGCAGCGCATCGCGCCGGTGGCTCAGGTACCCGGCCAGCCAGGTAATGCCCTCGACGTCGAGGTGGTTGGTGGGCTCGTCGAGCACGACGAGCTCGGCCTGCTGGACGAGCGCCGCGGCCAAGGCCACGCGGCGCCGCTCCCCGCCGGACAGGCGAGCCACGTCGGCGTCCAGGCCGACCGACGGCAGGCCGAGGCCGGCGAGGACCTCGCGGACGACCGCGTCGCCGGCCCACTCGTGCTCGGCGCCGTCGCCGACCACGACGGTGCGGACCGTCGCGCCGGCTGGCAGGTGGCCGCGCTGGTCGACGTGGGCGATGCGGGTGCCACCGGTGCGCGTGACCCGGCCCGAGTCCGGCGCCTCCGCGCCGATGATCAACCGCAGCAAGCTCGACTTGCCGTCGCCGTTGCGTCCCACCACGCCGATGCGCTCGCCGTCGGCGATGCCCAGGGAGACGCCGTCCAGCACGGTGGTCGTGCCATAGGCCTTAGTCACGTTCTCGACGTTGACGAGGTTGGTTGCGGCGGCCATCAGGTCACCACCCGGGCGCCGGCCACCGGGCCGCTGGCCTCGTGCACGGCGCGGCAGACCTCGGCGGCGCGCAGGTCGGCGGCGAGCAGCCTGGCAGCCGTCGCGTCGGCGGTGAGGAACGCGACGGTGGGGCCCGAGCCGCAGACGATCCCCGCGAGAGCGCCCAGCTCCCGGCCCACGGCCAGGGTCTCGTCCAAGGTCGGTGCGAGGTGCCGGGCCGCCCGCTCCAGGTCGTTGCTGAGGGTGGCGGCCAGGCGGTGCGGGTCGCCGGCACGCAATGCGTCCAGCAGCGCGTCGGGTGCGCCGGGCGCACGGGCCGGTCCGCTCGCCGCCCGCTGCCGATCCAGCTCGCGGTAGGCCTCCGCGGTGGAGATGCCGAAGTCGGCGAGCGCGAACACCCAGTGCAACGTCGCGGTGGTCAGCGCGGGGGCGAGCACCTCGCCGCGCCCGGTGCCGAGCGCGGTGCCCCCGACCAGGCCGAACGCGACGTCGCTGCCGAGTTCCGCGGCCAGCCGGAGCAGCTCCGGCTTCGAGGTGCCCGTCTGCCACAGCGTCGAGCAGGCGAGCAGCGTCGCGGCCGCGTCAGCCGATCCGCCGGCCATGCCGCCCGCCACCGGGATGGCCTTGTGGATCTCGAGGAGGGCATCCGGTGCTACCTCGGCGTGCTCGGCCAGCAGGGCAGCAGCGCGCCAGGCGATGTTGTCCGGCCCGGTCGGCAG
>JAYTRE010000115.1:0-3519 GCA_043746395.1 Pseudonocardiales bacterium | reverse complement strand
GGCCGTATTGCCGAGGCCGGCACCCACGAAGAGCTGCTCCTGGGCCGCCAGACCTACTGGCGCCTGGACCGCCTACAACAGAACGGCACGACCCCCGATAACGCCGGCCCGCGGCACTGCCAGCAGCTCTCCGACGAGCCGTCACCGTTACCGCTGCGGAGAGGCACGCGGTGACGCCGTGCTGCGACAGTGTGCCGGCGCGCCGCGGCACGCCGGCGCGTCTGCACACTGTCGCCGCGTGCGGGTTCCAGCATCGTGGCCAGCGGCGGCCATGGCTACCTGATGTGGGCGCGCCTGGAGACGAGCGGGGCACTCACCCGCTTCACCGGCTGGGCCCTGACGCGCGGCCAACACTTCTGCGAGCTGCAGGGCGAGGAAATCCGGATCAGTTTCGGCGGTGACAGCTTCAGCCTCGGCGGCAACGCCGTTTTCGCGCGTAGCTGCTCGGGATTGGCCGTCGGTCAGCGGGCCGTCATGCCCTCCCTGCGGATGCTGCAGGGCACCGCCCTCGTGCGCGCCACGCACGCGGTCGAGGGCAGCATCATGACCGAGGAAGGCTTGTTCGGTCAGGTGCCGTACAGCGCCGCGAGCGTCTACACCCTCGTCCGCCAGCCGCGCCAGCACGCCGCGCTCACCATGCTGCAGAAGATCTATTGGTACCTCGACCTTGTCAATCAGCCCGTCGGAACCACCACCACCAAGACATTGGCCCGCGTCCTGGAAAACGTCACCCCCTACGTCGGACCCGGCCCAGGCCACTGCCGCCATGTGCACTCCGCCACGCTGGCGACAACCTCCTCTTTCGGACGCGGGACGGCCGTCTACCACTTCTGAGCTGTAGTCCCGCGACGACTCGTCGTCGCCGCAGGCTCGACGGTGTGCTGGCGCGCCGCGCCACACCGGCGAGTGTGCACACTGTCGCCGTCAGCCGGGTGAGCATCGCCGCGAAGGCGAACACTTCGTCAGCGGGAGCTTCATCATCGGCAGCAGGCTGTGGCCCCCGGCGACCAGCCGGGCGGTGTCACCCAGGCGGTCCAGCATGCCGATCGCCTGATCGACGCTGCTCGCGCGCTCGTACTCGAACGGTGCCGGTACTTGCATGCCGAACTCCCTAATCGTGGTCAGCCTGTAGTGGGCGCGCCCAGGGTGTTCGGTGTCAACGGCGACCTAAGCACTCCCTTAAGACGGGCAGCCGAGGATGAGAGGACGCTCATCGCGACCTCATGTGCGCGTCATGTCCGGCCACCACCGTTGCGGCATGGACGAAACGCGGCAGCTTCCGCTCCCCGCTGGTGCTCCCGGCCCGGGCCGGCCGGCGGTGCTGTTCTACTGCCATCACTCGGTCGGGCTGGGGCATCTGGTCCGCTCGGTCGCGGTGGCCCAGTCGCTGGCGGAGCGCTTTCGGGTGGTGGTGTGCAGCGGGGGGCCGATACCTGACGGATTTGCCGCGCCGCCCGGCGTTGAGCTGGTCGCACTGTCGCCGGTGGGCGCGGACCCGTCCGGTCGGCTGAGCAGCTTGGATCCGCTGCTCACCCTGGACCATGCGTGGAGTGCGCGCCGGGCCTTGCTGCTCGCCGTGGCCCGCGCGCTGCAGCCCGCCGCGGTGATCGTGGAGCTGTTCCCGTTCGGGCGGCGGAAGTTCGCCGCAGAGATCGTGGCGCTGATCGATGAGGTTCGCTCCCACGCTCGCCCGGTCCCGGTGCTCTGCAGCGTCCGCGACATCCTGGTCACTGGCCACCGGGACAAGCAACGCCACGACGACGAGACCGCGCAGCGACTCAATCGCTACTTCGACGCGGTGATCGTCCACGCCGATCCCGCCTTCGTCCGATTGGACGAGACGTTCTCACCGCGCCTGGCCGTCGCGCCGCCGGTGCGCTACTCGGGCTTCGTGTGCTCCCAATCGCAGACCCCGGTCGTCACGCGCCGGCCCACCGAGATCGTGATCTCGGCGGGCGGAGGAAAGACCGGTGCGGAGTTGTTCGCGGCCGCGATCGCGGCTCACCGTTCGCAGCTGGGCCCGCGCGGGTTCACAACGCGGCTGGTCACCGGACCATTCCTCCCGACCGGCGTGTACCGGGAACTGGAGGACCTGGCGCGCGAGGATCCGAGCCTGATCGTGCAGCGCTACGTCCCCGATCTGTGTGCGGTGATGGCGGCGGCCGCGGTGACGGTCAGCCAGTGCGGCTACAACACCACGATCGACATTCTCCGGGCCCGGGTGCCAGCGGTCGTCGTGCCGTATGACGCCGGCCAGGAGACCGAGCAGCGCCAACGCGCTGAGCGCCTCGCCGAGTTGGGCGTCGTTTCGGTCGTGCCGACGATCCGCCTGTCGGGGCGCAGCCTCGCCGACGCTGTCGTCGCCGCGGTCGGTCGGCGGCCGCGTCCGGCCCGGCTGAACCTCGACGGGGCCTCGGCTACCGCACACATCGTCAACGAACTCGTCCACCGCGCCCGCTCCGGCGCGGGCCAGGTCGCGTCATGACCGCGACCATCCGACCTGCTCGCCCCCTGTGTAACGACCTGCCCAGATTGGAAAACCCCTGATGGCCATGACATGCGTAGTGACCGGGGCAGCCGGGTTCATCGGCAGCCACCTGAGCAACCGCCTGCTCGAGCGGGGCTGGACGGTGAAGGGAATCGACGGGTTCACCGACTCCTACCATCCCGGCGAAAAGCTCGCCCGCGCCTCCTCGCTGGTCCGCCGACCGGGCTTCACGCTCGTCACCGGTCACCTTGCCGATCTGCCGCTGCAGCAACACCTGAGTGGTGCCGACGTCGTGTTCCACCTCGCGGGACGGGCCGGGGTCCGCTCGTCGTTCGCCTTGCAGGAGCAGTACCACCGCGACAACGTGGTCTCGACGCACCGCCTGCTCGCGGCCAGCCAGGCCGCCGGCTCAGTGCGCCGCCTGGTGTACGCGTCGTCGTCGTCGGTGTACGGGGACGCGCCGCTGCCCTTCCGGGAAGATGCGGTGCCGGCGCCGGTATCGCCCTACGGGCTGACCAAACTGCAGGCCGAACAGCTGTGCCTGCAGGCCTCCGAGGCCGCCATGGAGGCAGTGGCCTTGCGCTACTTCACCGTCTACGGACCCGGCCAGCGCCCGGACATGGGTCTGCGAATCTTCGCCGAAGCCGCCCTGCGCGGCGAGCCGGTGACGGTCTTCGGAGACGGCAGCCAGAGTCGCGACTTCACCTACGTCGATGACATCGTCGAGGCGACGATCCGGGCGGCCTCAGCGCCGGTCGCCGGCCTGGCCCTCAACGTCGGCGGCGGCTCGACGGTCACGCTGTTGCAGACCCTGCAACTGATCGGGGACCTGGTCGGGCGAGCACTCGACATCCGGTTCGAGGGCTTCGCGCCAGGCGACGTGCGCCACACCGGCGCCGACCTGAGCCGGGCTCGCAACCTGCTCGGGTTTGCCCCGGCAACCTCACTGAGTGACGGCTTGGCCGCCGAAATCACCTGGCTGCTGGACCGCGACGAGATGCAAGGACGGCGATCGGCATGAGCCCTACCAT
>JAYTRE010000114.1:0-1684 GCA_043746395.1 Pseudonocardiales bacterium | reverse complement strand
GCGGAGGGCGTGGGATTCGAACCCACGATGAGTTTCCCCATAGCGGTTTTCAAGACCGCCGCCATCGGCCACTAGGCGAGCCCTCCAGCATGGCGCCCCCAGCGTAGCCAGCACCGGCCGAGACGAAGGGGAGACGCCCGGCCGAAGTTCTGCCCCGCTCGTCGGCAAGCGCGCGTGAGCGAAGGGAACGGCGTGGGCGAAGACGTCGCCAGGACCGAGTTCACCCGGCAGGACCGTCAGCGCTACCGCGCCAAGGTCCGCCGGTGCCTGGACGTGTTCGCCCGCCTGCTCAGCGAGGCGGGCTCAAACCAGCAGCGTGACCCGCAGCGCGTCGGCGTCGGCGTCGGTCCAGCCGTGGGTGCCTAACCAGGCCGGGACGCCGCCGTAGCGGGCGTCGATGCCGTCCAGCAGGCGCTGCATCGTGGCCGCGCGCGGGCGATGCTTGTCGACGGACTGGCCGGCGAGATCCTCGGCGTAGGTCCGCGACGCGCGCAACCGGGCGAAGATCGCCTCGATCCGCTCGGCGCTCGCGGCGTAGTCGTCGACGATAACCTCGCGCAGGACGCCCACCTCGGCCAGTGCGATCGCCACGACGACACCGGTGCGATCCTTGCCGGCCGCGCAGTGCACGATCGTCGCTCCGTCGGTCGCCCCGATGAGGCGCAGCGTGGCCAGGATCGAGTCGGCGCGGTCGTCGAGATAGCGCAGGTAGACCCCGGCCGCCCCCCGCCGGTCGTCGTCCTCGCCGAGATCGCTGCCGCGGCCCTGCCACGGCAGGCTTACCGGCGCGCCGTCGTCAAGGGCCGCCGCGTCAGTGTGGTGACCGGCCTCGGGGAACAGCGAAAGGTTGTGGATTCTGACGCCGGGCTCAGCCAGCATCGGACCCGGTCCCTCGTAGCTGACCTCGACACCGGTGCGCAGGTCCGCGACCGCCCGCACCCCGTGGTCGTCGACGAGCCGGCGCACGTCCGCCGGGCTCAGCCCCTGCAGGTTGTCCGCGCGGATGAGCCGATCCCGCCGGGTGAGGCGGCTGTCAGCGGTGGGCAGGTCACCGAGATCGCGCACGTTCACCGCACCGTCGAGGCTTATCCAGCGGGGCTCCGTCACGAGAGTGAACCCTAAACGCCGCCGGGCCCGCCCCCTGCGTCAGGACGGGCCCGGCGAGCTCGCGCAAGCAGCTTTAGAACGCCGCCTCGGCGACGTCCATCAGCGCATTGTCGATGCTCTCGGCCACCACGCGCCGGGCGGTGAGCTCCGGCAGGACGGTGAGCGCGAAGAACCGGGCCACCGCCGGCTTGCCCTCGTAGAAGCTGCGATCGGTAGCCGAGAGGCCGTCGGTGTCGAGTGCGGTGAGGGCGACCGCCGCTTGGCGCAGCAGCAGGTAGCCCACCATCAGGTCGCCGGCCGACAGCAGCAGGCGGGTGGTGTTCTGGCCGACCTTGTAGACGTTGCGCACGTCCTCCCGACCGCTCATCAGCTGGCTGAACATCGCTGCGACCATCCCGCCGAAGTCCTCCTGCGCCTTCTGCAGCGCGGCGCTCTCCTCCTTGAGTCGGCCCTCGTCGGCGATCGACTCCAGGAACTGGGTGATCTCGGTGGACAGCGCGCCCAGCGCGACGCCCTTGTTCCTCACGATCTTGCGGAAGAAGAAGTCCTGGCCCTGGATCGCGGTCGTGCCCTCGTA
>JAYTRE010000113.1:0-4571 GCA_043746395.1 Pseudonocardiales bacterium | reverse complement strand
GCGGCGGCCTCGGACGCGTTGGCCGACACCGTCGACTACGGCGAGCTGGCCACCGCGCTCGCCCACGCCGTTGCGGGCGAGCCGGTGAACCTGCTCGAGCGGTTGGCCGATCGGCTGGTCGCCGTCTGCCTGGGCGATCCGCGGGTCGCCGCGGCGACCGTCACCGTGCACAAGCCGCAGGCGCCGATCCCGCTGGCCTTCACCGACGTCGCGGTGACGATCCGCCGGACCCGGCCGTGAGCCGGTGGTGTCGATGACGCAGGCGGTGCTGTCGATCGGGTCCAACCAGGGTGACCGCCTGGCGGCGCTGCAGGGCGCCGTGGCCCGGTTTCGGCCCTGGCTGGCGGCGGTGTCGCAGGTGTATGAGACGCCGCCCTGGGGGCCGGTGCCGCAGGACCCGTACCTCAACGCGGTGCTGCTGGTCACCGATCCGGGCGCGGCGGCGCGCGACTGGCTGACCCGGGCGTGGGCAGCCGAGCAGGGCGCGGGCCGCACGCGGGAACTGCGCTGGGGGCCACGCTCGCTCGACGTGGACGTGGTGACCGTCGACGACGTGCGCAGCACCGACCCCGAGTTGACCCTGCCGCACCCCCGGGCGGCGGGGCGGGCGTTCGTCCTGGTGCCGTGGCTCGCGCTCGATCCTGGCGCGGTGCTCGGCGGCGAGCCGGTACGGTCGCTCGTCGCCGCGTTGTCCCCGGCGGAGGTCGCCGCGGTGCGCCGCCACGCGGAGCTGGTGCTGCAGTGAGGCGGACCGGTACACGTGATCTGGCGGTTCCCTTCGTCGTCATCGGCCTCACCGCGTACGTGCTGCTACGGCTGTCCTATGGGGTCATCCCGCCGTTGCAGTACGTGGCGGCGGTCCCGCTCGCCGTCCTCACCGGCGCCGAGTTCGTCGCCGCTCGCCGGGTCCGCGCGGCGGTGCGCCACGATCCGCGGGCCCGGGCGATGAGTGCGCTCGTCATCGCGCGGTGCGTGGCCCTCGGCAAGGCGTCCTCCCTCGTCGGGGCGGGCATGGTGGGCGCCGCGACAGCGCTGCTCGTCCGGGTCGCACCCGACGCGCATGACGTCAAGGTCGCCGCGAACGACACCCGCGTGGGCGTCGTGCTGCTCGCCGTGGCGCTCGCGCTCGTCGCTGCCGGGCTGCTCCTGGAACGCGCTGGCATCGATCCCGGCAGCCTCGACGACGGGCGTCGGGGCGCCCCGGACAGCCGCGACCGCACGTAGCCGCGCGGCTGCTCGAGTCCGGTAAGGAAGTCCTGGCCGGGTGACCCGGGTGGTAGAGACGGCGACTAAACTGGCCCGGTGCCAACCAGACCCGATGGCAGTCCGCCTCGACCCGGTCGGGGCGCAACTGTGCTCCGGGCCGTCGGGATCGTGGTCGCGGTTGCATTCGGCGGCGTCGCAGTCTGGCTGATCGTCACCGGCACGACCCAAAAGCGGCTCGAGATCGGCGTCTTGCTCGGGCTCTGGGGAGCCCTGCTCGGCGCGTATTCGATGTTTTCCGCACGCCGCCGCGACCCGGCCGTCGCCTCGGACGGCGCCGCAGCCAGCGCCTGGGACGGCCACGACCTCGCCCTACGGGCCGGGGGGTTCGTCGAGCGCAGCGATGACGCCGCGGCGCGACAGCAGTACGAGTACCGACTGGAGGAGATGCTGCGGCGCCAGATCCACGCGGCGCTGGGGCCCGAGGTTGCCTCGCTGCGGTCCGAGGTCGCCGCCCTGCGTAGTGAGCTCGTCGAAAAGGTGGGCGGTCAGATCCGGCTCGAGCGGATCGAGACCACGCGCGTGATCGGCTCGGACATCGAAGCGCTGCAGCAGGAGGTCCGGCAGCTCAAGATCTCGCGCCGGCCGGATGACTTCACCGACTTCGGCCCGCACGTGGCAGCACAAAGCGGTGCGGCGGGCCTGGCGGCCGCGAGTGAGTACGCCGCCACCCGAGTGTTCTCGTCCGAGTCCGAGCCGCTGTCGGCCCAGCCGGCATCCCGCCCGCCCGCGGGCGGGCCCGCAGCGGAGGCCACTCAGGTGATTGCGGTCGTTGCCTGCGAGCCGGAGCCCGCCGTTCACCTGCCCGCGGCCGGTGCCTTCCAGCCTGCGGCGATCCCGGATCCGGTGCCCGGCGACCCGTTCGCAGCGCTGCCCCGGCTGACCCGCTTCACCGACTTCGCCCTGGATCCGATCGAGCCGACGCCAGACCCGCCCTCGAGGAGCACCTCGGGGCAGCGCCGCGCTGAGCCGGACGAGCCGCGGCGCGGTGCCCCCGCGCCGGGTGGTCGGCACGCCGTGAGCGAGCCGCCCCGGGGCGGGCGCCGGCGCCGCGAATCCGGCGGCGGCGATGTGCTGGCGCAGATCCTCGAGCGCGGGGGAGCCAACTAAGCAGCGCGCGCGGCATCCGCTCGCCAGTACGGCTACCCGGACAGCGCCTGATCGAGGATGCGCGCCCACTGCGTGGCGATGCGGGCGCGCCGGCGGCTGTCATCGGTGAGCAGGTTCGCCAGGCCCAGGCCCCGCGCCAGGTCCAGGGTGGCCTGGACCGTCTCGCGGACGCCGGGCAGCGACTCGTCGACGCCGAGCAGCTCGACCACGACCAGGTGCATCTCGCGGCCGATGCGTGCCTCGAGCGGGATGATCTGCTCGCGCAGCGGCGCCTCAGCGGCCGCGGCCGTCCACAGCGCCAGCGCGGCGCGGAACATCGTCGAGCTGAACAGGCCAAAGATCAGCCCCACGATCGTCGCGGTGTCGGGGTGCCGGCCCCCGGGCAGCTCGGCGATCTCGCGGCGCAGATCGTCCCGCCGCACCGCGCTCACATGCTCGAGAGCCGCCGTGAACAGCGCCTCCCGCGTCGGGAAGTGATGCTGCGCGGCGCCCCGCGAGACTCCAGCTCGCTCGGCCACGACAGCGACCGTGCTGGCCGTCCAACCTAGTTCGGCCAGGCAGCCGATCGCCGCCTCCAGCAGCCGCGCGCGGGTTACCCGGCTGCGCTCCTGCTGCGGCGCACGCCGCGCCGTCGGCGTCACTCGCTGCCAGCCCAACTCGGCGGGCGGCGCTGCAGGAAGGCCTGCATCCCCTCCCGGGCCTCGGCCGAACCGAACAGCCGCGCCGACTGCGCCTGCAGCGCGTCGGCCCGCTCGGCAAAGGCGGTGAGCACGGCCCGGGTCGTCAACGGCTTGGTCTCGGCAAGCCCCTGCGGCGAGCAGGCTCGCAGGGCCTCGGCGAGCGTTGCCACCTCGGCGTCGAGGTCGGCGGCGGCAGCGGTGACCAGTCCGCACGCGGCGGCCTGCTCGGCGCGAAACGTCTCCCCGGTGAGGTAGTAGCGGGCCGCGGCCCGCTCGTTCATCCGGCCCAGGGTGGTGAGCGAGATGATCGCGGGCGCGAGCCCGAGGCGCACCTCGGTGAACGCGAACGACGCGGCGGGGCCCGCGAGGGCGATGTCGCAGGCACCGACGAGGCCCACGCCGCCGGCCCGCACGTTGCCGTCGATGCGGGCGATAACCGGCTTGGGCAGTTCGACGATCGTGCGCAGCATCGCGAGCAGGCGCGCCGTGCCCTGCGCGGGGCCACCCTCGGCCCCAGCCTCGGTGAGATCGGCGCCGGAACAGAACGTGGTGCCGGTATGGGTGAGCACGACGGCACGTACCCGCTCGTCGTCGGCAGCGGCGCGCAGGTGCGCGCTAACCTCGCCGACCAGCTGGGTGGACAGGGCGTTGCGGTTGGCGGGGGAATCGAGGGTGAGGGTCGCGATCGCCCGGTCGAGGCGATAGTGCACGAGTTCGGTCACTCGGATCTCCCTAAGCTGTTCGTGGACCGGTCGCTGGACTGCGCCGGACCGGCCCGTTGGCGGTCTAGTACGACTTCGGCAGGCCCAGGCTGAACTGCGCGACGAAGTTGAGGATCATCTCGCGACTCACCGGCGCGACACGACCCACGCGAGCGCTGGCCAACAGCGCGCCCAGGCCGTACTCGCTGGCGAAGCCGCTGCCCCCCAGTGTCTGGACGGCCTGATCGACGGCGTGCACCGCGGCCTCGGCTGCGGCGTACTTGGCCATGTTCGCCGACTCACCGGCTGCCATGTCCGCGCCGCTGTCGTAGAGCGTCGCGGCCTTCTGCATCATCAGCTTGGCCTGTTCCAGTTCGATCTTCACCTGGGCGAGCGGGTGCGCGACGCCCTGGTGCGCGCCGATCGGCGTTGCCCACACCATCCGTTGCTTGGCGTAGGCGACGGCCCGGTCCAGTGCGTAGCGGGCGATGCCGATCGACAACGCCGAGGCCATGATCCGCTCCGGGTTCAGGCCGGCGAACAGCTGCGCCAGCGCGGCATCCTGCTCGCCGATGAGGCACTCGTCGGGTAGCCGGACCTCGTCCAGAAAGAGCAAGAACTGCTTGTCGGTCATCGCGATGTCCATCTCGATCGCGCGGTACTCGAACCCCGCCGAGTCGGTGGGCACCGTGAACAAGACCGGCTTGAGGCGACCGGTCTTCGCGTCCTCGGTCCGCCCGACGATGAGCACAGCGTCGGCGCGGTCGACCCCGCTGATGTAGATCTTGCGGCCGGACAGCAGCCAGTCCGCCCCGTC
>JAYTRE010000112.1:0-3845 GCA_043746395.1 Pseudonocardiales bacterium | reverse complement strand
TCCTCCTTTCACGCCGCACCGCGAGGAGAACAACGATCCCGACGTCGACGCCGTGGTGGTACTCGCGCGCAGCACCCAGGAAGCGATCGTGATCAACCTCCCGTCGCTTCGCAGCAACGACTGACCCAACCTCGGGCCGTCCGGCACGCACGTGCGAACCGCGATGCGCCCGGCTGTGCCGGTTGAATGGGACCGGGAATCACCGGAGCTGCCCACGGTTGCCCCGGTAGTCCGACAGGAGGGTCTGCACTCGTGCGTAGCCCTGGACCGTGGAGATCTGGCCCATTCCGCTGTGTCTGGGCCGGGGAGAGCCTGTCGATGGTTGGTGACGCGAGCTACCAGATCGTCTACGTCTGGCTGGTACTCGCAGTTTCCCGCTCGCCTGCTGTGCTCGCCGCTGTTCTGGTGGCCAGCTCCGTGCCCCGGGCCGCGCTGCTGCTGCTCGGCGGCGCGATCAGCGACCGCGTATCCGCCCGCACGGTCATGCTCTGCTCGCATCTGGTGCGCGGTGTCGCGCTGGCAACCCTGACCACGCTCGCCCTCACGAACGGCCTGCGAGTCTGGGAGCTGGCATGCGCGGGAGTGCTGTTCGGGGTAGCAGACGCCTTCTTCGGGCCGGCGAGCGCAAGCATCCTCCCCTCACTTGTCGGGGATGCAGACCTTGCCCGAGCGAACGCTCTGGTCGGGGTGTCCGAGCAGGTGGGGAGCTTCGTCGGTCCCGTTCTCGGCGGTGCCCTCCTGGCCGCGACCGGCGCCTCTGTCGCGTTGGCGTTCGACGCAGCCACCTTCTTCGTAGCGGCGCTAACGATCCTGGCGGCGCCGAGGACGGATCGGCAGCACGCTCAACGTGCCACGGTGGGAGCGCTGCTCGCCGAGCTGCGCAGCGGCATCCGCTATGCGACCGGCAATGCCGAGGTGCGCGTAGTTCTGCTGCTCGTCACGGCTGCGACCCTGAGCTACAGCGGGTTGTTCGTCGTCGGGCTGCCGACCCTGGCCCGAGGAATGACCGACGGCTCCCTCGCCCTGGGCGTCATGGTGTCGGCATGGGGGCTCGGTCAGCTCATCGGGGCGGTCGGAGCCAGCGTCACCGGCTTGCCTCGACGGTGGGGTTCGCTGATCATCGCAATGACCCTCACCGAAGGGACCTGCTTCGCCGTTCTCGGCTTCGCGCCCCACTACCTGCTTGCGGCATCGCTATTGGGACTGCTGGGCATCGGCGTTGCCTATTCCACCGACGTAGCACTGCCCACCTTCATCCAGACGCGCACACCCCGGCCATTGTTGGGCAGGGTCAACAGCGTCATCACGCTGCCTCGCTACGCTCTGGAACCGGTATCCATCGCAACAATGGGCGGACTCGCCCTACTCGGAGTCCGATGGACCTTCGTCCTCGCCGCGATCCCGATGTTGCTCGTCGGCACGGTGCTGGCCAGCAGCCGGACCGCTCGACAGCTGAGCGCTGAACGATCCGGCGTGGCCGGCTGAGCACTGCGGGCAGCCCGTGGTCCGAAAGGCGAGCCCATCAGCCGAACAACGGGAAACGATCGGCAGCAGGTTCGAGGTCGAGATGGTGGATTGCGGCTTCGACGGCGAGCGTGCGCAGTAGCGCGTCGACGGCAGGTACGCGCCACCGCGTGCCACGCAGGGCCGCCTGCGCGCCCTCAGTCCCGGGCTTCCACTGCGACCAGTAGGAGATCTCGTCGGTGTCCACCTCCTCCGCCGACGGGGTCGCGAGCGCAACCAGGGCACGCTGGCAGTCAGCTGCGAGGTGCAGCAGCAAGTCCCGGACCGTCCATCCCGGAAGCAGGCTGGGTGTCCAACCCTGCGGCTCGGTCACCTGCGCAGCGAACGACAGTAGCGGCTGGTAGGCATCGGTGAGCAGGTCGACTGACGTCACCACCGCTTCCTACCAGCCGCTCACTGCGCGACCTATCTCATCCGCGGGAGTTCTCGAACTCCTTTCTTATGTTGCTGGTCGTGGCGGTTGTGTAGATGCCCGGGCCACTCGTCTGGGTGGCGATGGACGTGTGGTCGCAGCTGGAGGTGTTGGTCTGCGCCGGATAGCATCCCGCCTGCGGCGGGCTGGCAGCGGTGTCGGTGTACTGGTCGTCGGAGTAGACGATGGAGGCAAGCCCGGTGGTGGGGCTGGCCGCCACGCCGAAGTCGTCGTACAGGTCCCGGTTGCCGGTGCAGCCGATCCCGCTCTCGCAAACGCCGCCGTAGTGGTTGATGGGTGAGGCGGCCGTCTGGGTGAAGCTCGACCCGGGGGTCGTGGCAGCGAGGTTCTGGGCGAAGTAGACCTGCCAGGCTGCGCTGCTCGGGTAGTTGTCCGGGACGGTGCCGGCCTGGTAGTAGGAGCTTCCGTACCACACGACGTCCAGCTTGCCGTTGTCGCCGGCCACACTCCAGGGCTCGATCGCCGTGTTCGACGGCGCGGAGTTGACCTGGACCGGGTGCGACCAGGTCCGGCCTTGGGTGCTCGAGTAGCTGTAGAACAGGTTGTGGTTGTCGGTGTACACGGCGTAGAGGTTGCCGGCCTTGTCCACGCTCACGTTGACGAACTGGTGACCGTAGCTGGCAGTCGGATCGGGGTTCATGTACACCGGGTAGTCAGTGAAAGTGATCCCCCCGTCGGTCGAAACCCCCATCCAGACGGTGTTGTAGCCGCACGTCCCTAGCTCGCCGCACGCCACTTGGGTTTGGTTGGCGATGCCGCTGAAGATCTGGTAGATGAAGTGGCTCGACGGGTCGATAGCCAGGTTGCCGATCTCGTTGTTGTTGATGAGGTAGGCGTGGGTGGGATCGATGGCATCCCCCAGCTGAGTGAATGTTGTCCCTGCGTCGTAGCTGCAGTTCACGTCAATGTTGAACGTGGCGATGTCGTGATAGGAGATGCAGACCTTGCTCGGGCCGTCAGCCGCGATCCACTCACGATCGTCTACGGGCACGGTGGCGCTCGTCGGGTTCAACGCGAACGTCTTGCCGCCGTCGACCGAAGTGCTGACGTCCACGTTGGCCAAGCTGAGGCTGGCCACGTACACATTGTGCTGTCCGGTGACGGAGTTCGGGTCCGGCGCGACAGCCAGATCGGTGTCGCCACCGCCCGGCGAGATCCCCGTCGTATTGGCCGACGACCCCTGGTTCGGGCTGGACAACGTGGCATAGCTCAAACCGCCCGTGGTCGACTTCCACGCCGCGGTTCCTCCGCCGAGGCCGTTCTCCGAGGTGGCATAGAAGTTCCCGGCGTTGTCGGCCCGGATCTGCGGCTCGGCGGCATGGTTGGTGCAGGCTGCGCCGAAGCCGTTGCCGGGACAGGTTGTGCCAACGGGATCCGGCGCGGTCTCGCCCAGCTCGAAGTTGGTGAACGAGGGACCCGTGCTGGTGGTGCTGCTGGTGGTCCTGTTGTGGGGGTCCGCGACGGCCGGACCGACCGACGCGGTCAGCAGCACCAGCGAGACCGACAGCGAACACCCGGCCGCCCTGACCAGAGTTGACCGGTGCCGGCCCGCCGAACGGGGTGCTCCGATCGGGAACAAATTCGGTTGATACGTCACGCTACAACTCCTTGTGCCCGTGGATACTCCAGTCCCGCACGCGCGCGAGCCGGGTGTCCGCCCTGTTCTTGCCAGCAGCCCCTCCCTCGGCCCATGCCACCGAGAGAGCCTCGCTCCTTCACGCGTCGCCCCTCCTCGGGCCTGGGCGCGAGGCGAACAACACGAGAGGACCTCGCCACGTGAAACGAGCGAGCGGGAAAGTGGTGACGGTCGAGACCGATTTTTCGCGGTGACCCCGACGACACCCGGTCCGAGGTCAAGGTGGGCGGCGTGCCAGGCTGGCGACATGAG
>JAYTRE010000111.1:0-10328 GCA_043746395.1 Pseudonocardiales bacterium | reverse complement strand
CGGCCGGACCAACGGGTCCGGCCGGCACCGCAGTCCGATACCAGCGGGTGGCCGGCTGGGTGAGGTGGCGGCTGCGCGCGGCACCGCTCACGGTCTTCTGGGTGCTGATCGTCGCGATCCTCGTGCTGCCGATCGTGCTGTTCCTGCTGGTCGCGTTCAGTCCGAGGCTGTTCGCCCAGGGCCCGCAGTGGTTCACCCTCTCGGCCTTCCAGCAGGCCCTGCGCGGCCCGCTCCTGCGCGGGCTGCTCGACTCGCTGGGGGTCGGTGTCGCCGCCGCGCTCGCCTCGGCGGCGCTCGGCTTCGGGGTCGCCTGGGTCGTCTTGCGCACGGACCTACCGGGGCGCCGCCTGTGGAGCGGTTCGATGTTCGCCCTGCTGCTGGCTCCGTCGTATCTGATCGCGCTCGGCTGGGAGCGCCTGCTCGAGCCGTCCGGGGTACTCGACGTGCTCGGCTGGCACAGCCCGGCACTTCGCAATGTGGTCTACGGTCCGGTCGGCATCATCGTCGTGCTTACGGTTAAGGGGATTCCGTTTGCCTACCTGGCGATATCGACGGCACTGCGAGGCCTCGGCGAGCAGTTCGAGTCGGCCGTCCGGGTCCACGGCGGGGGAGCCGGCGCGGCGACGAGGATGACCCTCTCGCTGCTCGCACCGGCCATCTGGTCGGCGCTGGCGATCGTGTTCGCCGAATCGGTGAGTGACTTCGGCGTCGCGTCGACGCTGGCGAACGACTCGCACTTCCCGGTGGCGACGTTCGTGCTCTACAACGCTGTCGACAACTTCCCGGTGCAGTTCCCGGTGGCGGCCGCGGTCGGCTGGCTGCTGATGGCAATGGCGGGCCTGGCCCTGCTCGCGCAGGGCCGCGCATTGCGGGGACGCAGCTACCGCGTGCTCAGCGCACGCAGCCGTCCCGTTCATCGCCTCCGGCTCCGGGCCAGGACAAAGGCCTGCCTGTTGCTGGCAATGGCGGCGCTGCTGGTGATCTCGGTAGGCATCCCGGTCTTCGGCGCGGTCTCCGCATCGCTGATGAACGGGCTGGGATCGTTCGCCAGCAGCCACGGGTTCACCCTGCTCAACTACCGTCACGCGCTGAGCAGCCCCGACCTGCGCGGGCCGTTGCTCTACTCGGCGAAGCTGGCCACGATCACCGCCTGCGTCACCGTGGTACTGGCCATGATCTCCGCGCGGGTGCTCGTCTCGCGCGGTGCGAAGCTGAGCGCACGTGGGCTAGATCTGTTGCTGCTGACCGCGGTCGCGCTGCCCGGGATCGTGTTCGCGGCCGGCTACATCTTCACCTACAACCTGCCTGCCGTGAACAGTCTTGGGGTACGCCTGTACGGGACGACCACCCTGCTGGTGATGGGGTACCTGGCCACTGCGCTGCCCTCCACCTCGCGGGTGCTGACCGGCAGTGTCAGCCAGGTTCAGGAGTCGCTCCGCGAAGCTGCGCGCGTACACGGGCTCGGGCCGCTGGTCTCCTGGGTGCGTGCCGTGCTGCCGGTTCTGATGCGGCCCCTGATCGGCGCGTGGGTGCTGACGTTCGCGGGAACCCTGCTGGAACTGCCGGTGTCCCAGTTGCTCTACCCACCGGATCACCCGCCGGTCTCGGTCGGAATCGAGCATGCACTGTCCACGTACGACTTCGGCGGCGGTACCGCGATGGAGGTGCTGGCTGTGCTGTTCGCCCTTGGCGTCGTCGGGGTGGCATGGGGGCTGTTCCGGCTACTGGCGCCGACCGGGTGGCGGCGGATGGGAAGGACGACATGACCGAAACCGCTGGGGCAGGGCATCAGCTACGGGTACGAGGCGCGGTGAAGCGCTACGGCGCGATGGCCGCGTTGGCCGGTGTGGATCTTGACATCGAGCCGGGCCGGTTCGTCGTCCTGCTGGGCCCGTCCGGCTCGGGCAAGTCCACGCTCGTCCGCAGTCTGGCGGGCATCGAACGCCTCGACAGCGGAACCGTGCACTTTGACGACGTTCTGGTCAGCGATGGACGTCACCACCTACCACCGGATCGTCGCAACCTGGCCATGGTGTTTCAGGACTACGCGCTCTGGCCGCATCTGACCGCGCTGGGCAATGTCGCCTATGCGCTGCGGCGACGCCGACTGGACCGGGCCGAAACTCAGCGGCGCGCGTATGAGGCGCTGGCACGAGTGGGGCTCGCCCAACTGGCGGGCCGGTATCCCCAGGAACTATCCGGCGGTGAGCAGCAACGAGTCGGGCTGGCCCGGGCGATCGTCGCGCGCCCGGCGTTGTTGCTGTTCGACGAGCCGCTGTCCAACCTCGACGCGGATCTGCGGGAACGGCTGCGCGTCGAGATCGCCACGCTCACGCGCGAAACCGGCGCGACTGCGCTCTACATCACCCACGACCAGTCCGAAGCGTTCGCCCTCGCCGACGAGATCGGCATCCTCCACGATGGCCGCCTGGAACAGTTGGCAACCCCCGAACGGCTCTACCAGTGCCCCGCGACGCCGTTCGTGGCCCGGTTCACCGGGATGGCCGGCCAACTCACGGCAGGGGCGATCGGCCACCGCGGGCAGTACCTGCTGGTGCGGGTCGGCTCCCAGCAACTCGCCGTCCGCCCAGTCGGCGAAATCCGTACCGGCGAGCTCGTGTCGGTGCTGATCCGTCCTGCGGCCACCGGCCTCGTCGTCGCCGACACCGCGATTACCGTCGGCACGCTGCCGGGCACGATCGTCGACATCGCCTATCGAGGGCGCGGCTACGACCATGTCGTGGACTGCGGGCACGGGCTGCTGACATCGGTCTTTGACCACGATCCGTGGCCGCGCGGCACGCCGTGTGGGGTGCGCCTGGATGCAGCAGGCTGCAGCGCCTTCCCTGCCGCCGAGTCAGCGGCCGGGGCCGCCAGTACAGAACTAACGGCTGTTAGACTCCAAACCAAACACACAGCGTTCATCCCGGCGACGCTCGAGGAGATTCATCCATGACCACCGGTGCCCTGTTCCTCGCCGTTTTCCTCGCCTGCATGGTGGAGGCGGTCGAGGCGACGACGATTGTTCTGGCTGCCGGAACGGCTCGGGACTGGCGCTCGGCCCTGCTCGGCGTCGGCGCCGGTCTGGGCCTGCTCGCCATGATCATCGCTGCGCTCGGTCCAGCCTTGTCGGCGGTTCCGCTCGGCGCGCTGCGCCTGGTGGTCGGCGCAATCCTGCTCGTCTTTGGGCTGCAGTGGTTGCGCAAGGCAATCCTGCGCGCCAGCGGGTACAAGGCACTACATGACGAGGACGAGATCTTTCGCACCGAGCTCGCCGCGGCGCAGGCGGCCACGACGCTGCGCCGGGGACTCGTCTCGGACTGGTACGCCTTCACGCTCTCGTTCAAGGGAGTCGTGCTCGAAGGGCTCGAGGTGGCATTCATCGCCCTCACGTTCGGGAGCAACCAGCACGACATACCGCTGGCCAGCATCGCCGCGGCCACTGCGGTGATCGTCGTGGTCGCTGCGGGCTTCGCCATTCGCGCGCCCCTTGCCCGCGTCCCGGAGAACACGATGAAGTTCGTCGTCGGCGTGATGCTCACCGCGTTCGGCACCTTCTGGGGCGCCGAGGGCGCTCACGCCCGCTGGCCGGGTTCGGATGCAGCTCTGCTGGTGCTCATCCCCGCGATCGCCGGGTTCGCCCTGGCACTGGTCGCGCTGATGCGGCGCCGGCGGCTGCGGGCGGAACCCAGCCGCACAGCCGTCCCCAGCACCCCTTCGCTGATCGAGGTTCAGGCATGATCGCCAAGCTGCGTGCTTTCGGCGCGTTCTGGTACGACTTCGTCATCGGCGACGACTGGCGGGTAGCCCTTGCAGTGCTGGTTGCCCTCGGGGCCACGTACGGCGTCGCGCGAACGGGTATTCCCGCGTGGTGGATCCTGCCTGTGGCGGTCGTCTTCGTCCTGCCGCTGAGCTTGTGGCGCATGACCCGCTCCAAATAGCCGCAGCCGCCGGCTGGTCTCAGGCAGTGGCTGCCGGACGTTCCCCGGTCACGATGAACACGGTGCGACGCGCGACCGCCACGGCATGATCGGCATAGCGCTCGTAGTAGCGGCCGAGCAGGGTCATGTCGATGGCGGCTTCGGTGCCGCGGTCCCAGTTCGGTGAGAGCACGAGCGCGAACAGTTCGCGGCGCAGCGCGTCCATCGCGTCGTCTTCGGCTTCGATGGCTTGGGCCAGAGCGATGTCGCGGCCCTCGATCACCTCGGCGGCCTTGCGCACCAGCGACAGCGCCACCTCACCCATCTGCGCGATGATGTCGTGCGCTTCGAAGGGCACTGAGGACGCGGGGTAGCGCAGTCGAGCGATCTTGGCGATGTGGTCGGCAAGGTCGCCCATGCGCTCGAGATCGGCAGTCAGGTGGATCGTGCTGATGAGCACCCGCAGGTCAGTGGCGACGGGCTGCTGCTGGGCAATTAGCTGAAAGCAGCGTTCTTCGATTTCGGCGCGGACCGCATCCACCCGGTCATCGGCGGCGATGACGCTGTCGGCGAGAGCGAGGTCCGCGTCGAGCAGGGCTGCGGTGGCCTGCTCCATGGCGACCGCGACGAGGCTGGCCAGCTCCAGGACGCGCACGCCGATGAAGTCGAGTTCGTGGTGATAGATGTCGCGCATGCTGGATACCTTCCGGATCGGGTCGGCTGCGAGCCGTCTGCCGCGGCTAGCCGCGGCGTAGCACTGAGCGGCGGATGAGCAATCGCGCGGTCAGGTTGAGTAGGACCACGAACACGATCAAGGTGAGCGCGCCGGCCCAGGCCCGGTCGATCGAGGGGTTGTTCGGCAGACCGGACTCGCTGAATACGAACAGCGGCAGGCCCTCTTGCGGTCCACTGAAGGGACTCATGTTGATAGAGGCGTTGCCGAACACGGTGAGCAGCAGCGGCGCCGTTTCTCCGGACACCCGCGAGATCGCGAGCATCACCCCGGTCGTGATTCCCGGCAGCGCCGCCGGCAGCACGACGGAAACGACTGTTCGCCACCGAGGGATGCCGAGCGCGTAGCTGGCTTCGCGCAGCGCATCGGGAACGAGGCGCAAGATCTCCTCGGTTGTGCGGACGACGATCGGGATCATGAGGATCACCAGCGCCAGCGAGCCGGCGAAGCCGCTGTAACCCTGATTGAGGATCAGCACCCACAGCGCCAGGACGAACAGCCCGGCGACGATGGACGGCAGGCCGGTCATGACATCGACGAAGGTGCTCACCACGCGACCGAACCGCCCGCGGGCGTACTCGACCAGATAGATCGACACGAACAGCCCGAGCGGCACGGCGATCACGGTTGCGATACCGACCTGCTCCAGGGTTCCGATGATCGCGTGGTAGGCGCCCCCACCCGGGTCGTTCGCGGCGATGTTGCGCAGCGAATGGGTTAAGAACGTCAAGTCGAAACGTCTGGCGCCGTGCACGATCGTGTAGCCGAGCACCGCGATCAACGGCAGAATCGCGAGGATCAGCGCCGTTGTCGTCAACGTGGCCGCCAGCCGATCGCGGGAGCGTCGACCGCCTTCGACGGCGGCCGACACACCTGACTGCACGATTGCGTAGACCGCCGCCGTGAAGACGATGAAGTCGGCCCGGCCCTGCAGGGGCGTGACTGCGAACAACACCAGGCTGCCGAGGACGACGGCGACCGCCAGCACCGGGAACGACCATCGAGGCAGTGACCGGATGTGGCGCTGGTCCACCTGGTGCGGCGACGTGGGCGGGGCGGTCGACAGAGTGGTCACCCGGCGGCGCCCCGGAATTCCTTGCGGCGGGCCACGATCGCGCGAGCAGAGAAGTTCGCGACCAGCGTGATCGCGAACAGCACCAAGCCGGAGGCGATCAGGGCACCCTGGCCGATTGTGCCTGCATCACCGAAGGTGTTGGCGATGTTCGCGGCGAGGGTGTTGCCTCCCGGGGTCAGCAGATGGGAGGTGATCTGGTAGTTGGCCGAGAGCACCATCGCCACCGCGATGGTCTCGCCCATCGCGCGGCCGAAGCCGAGGACGACCGCGCTGATCAACCCCGGCCGGCCGTAGGGCAGCACGGCGAGCCGGATCATCTCCCATTTGGTGGAGCCCAGGGCGTAAGCGGCCTCCTGGTGCTCGCGCGGTACCTGCAGGAAGACCTCGCGGGAAATGGCCGCAATGACCGGCAAGATCATGATCGCGAGCACGACCGAGGCGGTGAAGATGGATTTGCCGAAGATGCCTTGGGATTGGAAGATCGGGATCCAGCCAAAATACTCCCCGAGCCACTTGCTGAGTGGCATGATCGCCGGCACGAGCCAGAACAGGCCCCACAGGCCGTAGACGACGCTGGGCACGGCGGCGAGCAGGTCGACGAGGTAGCCGATCGGGCGGGCGAGCGACTTCGGGACGTACTGGGTGATCGACAACGCGACCCCGATCGCAACCGCCGACGCCATGACGACCGCAAGCAGCGAGGTCACCACCGTGCCGTACACGAGCGCGGCGATGCCGAAGACCGGCGGCGTGTTGTCCGGGAACCAGCTCGTGGTCGTCAGGAAGTTGGTGCTGTCCTTCTCGATCGCCGGCAGGGCACGATCGAGAAGGAACAGTGCGATCGCGACCAGCAGGACGAGCAGCAGGACCGCCGAGCTGAACGTCGTGCGGCGAAACAGGCGATCCCCGAAGCGCTCCCTGACTTTTGGCGATACGGGCTTATCCCCGGTGGGGGGCAATCCCATCACGACTCCTGTCCCTGCGTGCGCATGTGGTAAACGGTGCCCCGCCTGCCGTCAGAGCAGGCCGGGCACCGTTTACGATCTCAGTAGCGTCGTCCGCAGGTCAGTTCAGGACATCGCCGCGACGGCAGCCTGCACCTGGCTGTCGATATTGGCAGGGAGCTTAACGTAATTGTTCGGCTCCAGGATGTCCTGACCGCTGCCGGCCAGGTAGCCCATGAACGCCTTGAGCAGCGGCAGCGCGGAGGACTTGTTGCCCGTCGCGCAGACGATCTCGTACGTCACCAGGACGGCCGGGTAGGCCGAGGTGTCCGGGTTGGTGTAGTCGAAGGTCAACGCCAGGTCGCCCTTGGTGCCGGTGACCGTCGCCTTGGACAGGAAGTTCACCACGTTGGCCGTCGTCAGATCGACGAACTTGCCCTGGGCGTTGCCGACCTTGGCGTAGGAGATGTTGCTCTGGACGGCGAAGGACAGCTCCATGTAGCCGATCCCGCCCGCGGTCGACTTGACGCCCTGCGCGATACCGGCCGTGCCGTTCGATCCCTGGCCACCCGGCGCAGGCCAGGTCTTGTTGTGGCCGTAGGTCCACGCGCTGCCCGCGTCGTGCTGCAGGTAGTTGGTGAAGTTGAAGGTCGTACCAGAACCATCCGAGCGGTGGAACGTCTGGATACCGGTCGAGGGCAGGCTCACACCCGGGTTGTCGGCGGCGATTGCGGCGTCGTTCCACTTCTTGATCGAGCCGGAGAAGATCCCGGCGAGGGTCTTGGCGGACAGGTTGAGCGCCGAGACCCCGGGCAGGTTGTAGCCCAAGGCGATCGGGCCCGGCACCATCGGCAGGTCGATCGCCTGGTTGCCCGAGCCGCAACGCTGGTCTGCGGCCGGCTTCTGGGTCGTCGGGTTCAGCGAGAAGTCCGACCCGGCGAAGTCTGTCGTGCCCGCCGAGAAGTCCGTCACGCCCTTGCCCGACCCGCCACCGGTGTAGTTGATCGTCGCAGCGGTACATGCCTGCTGGAAGTTCTTCACCCACACCGACATGGCGTTGGTCTGCGCGGTGGAGCCCGAAGCGTTCAGCGTTCCGGACGCGCACTGGATGCCGCTGCCGCCTGACGTGGCGGACCCACTCACGGTGGCGCCGGGCGCCGGGGTGGAACTGCTATTCGTCGAGCTGTTGTTGTTCGACCCGCACGCGGCCAGCGCCAGCGCGCCGGCCACCAAGACTGCAGCGGTTCCGACAAGGCGAGAACGCCTCACTACCCCACCATCCCTCGTTTTCGAAGCTGCCTCGCCCCCGCATCGGTCGATGCGGAGCCGGCCGGCGGGAGTCCGGAGCGGGGCCGGCAGCTGGCACCGGTGCCCGTCGCGTCATCGCGCTGACACGGCTGTGTCTACGGAGTCCGGGTGACGCGGAGGTGAACGCGAAGCGAACAGGCGTCAGGGGAACTGCTAACAATGCCGATGCCAGGTTCCCGGCGGGGTTCGCGGGTCACGAGTGCCTGGTATCGGCGAACTACTGAGCCTGCGGCCGATCGGTGGGCGCGCGGGCCGGCAGCCGGGCGGAATAGATGGAATAACCGTCGATATAGCGGGTGATCGCGGTGGCGGTGGCGGTGGCGATCAGCATCGGGACCATGAGGCCGAAGCCGCTGTGGGTGAGTTCCATGACCAGCGCCAGGGCGCTGAGCGGGGCCTGCATGGCGGCGCCGATGGCCGCGGTCGCGCCGATCATGGCGTAGGCGCCGACGGGGGAGCCTGGCCACAGGTGCGACCACCCGATGCCCAGCGCAGCGCCGAGGACGGCGCCGGTGCTCAACAGGGGGGTGAACAGCCCGCCGGATGCTCCGCTGGACAGGCACAGCACCGTGACCAGCGGTTTGAGGATGGCCAGTGCCGCCAGCAGCGACAGCCCGCCGAGGCCGAGGAAGGCGTCGTGGGCCATGCCCTTGCCGTTGCCGAACAGTTGCGGGTAGCCGATGCCGATCAGGCCGAGGATCGTGAACGCGATGAACGGGGCGATGAGCGCTGCCCGTCCGGGAACTCGGTGGTGAGAAACCCAGCCGATCAGGCGCAGATAGGCCGAGGCCAGCAGTCCGATGAGCGGGCCGGCAAGCAGGGCCCACACGACCACGCGGGCATCGGACTGGTACCCCGGCACGTCGGGGTAGGTGGCGTGATTGGGCAGGTAGATCCAGGCGGTTATCGTCGCGATACCTGAGCACGCCAAGGCGGGCAGGACTGTGGGCAGCGTGATGGCGCCGATCATGATCTCGACCGTGAACAGCGCGCCACCGAGGGGCACGTTGTACACGGCGGCCAGCCCGGCCCCGCCGCCGCAGGCGACGAGCAGCCGCCGCTGGGCGACGGACAGCCGCAGCCGCTGGGCCAGCACGCTGCCCGCCGCGCCGCCCATCAGTTTGGGTGCCGCCTCGCGGCCCAGCGAAGCTCCCATGCCGACGACCATCTCCGAGATCACCGAGGTCCCGAAGCTGCGGCGAAACGACAGCACGCCGGTACCGGTCCACAGCGCGTCGTCAATGTCGGACTGCTTGCCCTTTGTGTAGTGACGCAACAGATACCAGGCGATACCGCCGAACGCACCGGCGATCATGAGCACGGTCACCCGACGCAGCGCCGAGGCGTGCTCCACTCCGGCCTCGAAGCTGCCGGTGCTATAGCCAAAGCTGTGATGCTCGAAGAAGAACAGGATTGCCATCATGGCGTCGCCGAGCAGGCCGGTGGCGATTCCCGTGATGACTACCGCGGCCCAGAACAGCGGCGACAGCGCGGCGTCGCCGTCGTGGCCGGCATTGGGCTGCTCGGTGGCGCCCCGGCCCGAGGGCAGCCGGCGTCTGATCAGCGGCGGGGGAACACGAAGCCGCTCGCCGTTGTGTTCAGCGTCGGCCACGGTGCGGACCCTCCAGGCTAGGTGGAACGGCGTGCTGCCGGCTAACGGTCACGTGCTGGCCGCCCGTGCTGGCCGGGCCAAAGCCAGGTCGGCCGGCCAGCTGCGCATCGGTGAGCCACCACGGCTGGCTCGCCGCCGCCCCGGCAGCATGGTCCCCGGCAAGCCGGGCCTGCTCTATCGCCTGGTCAGTGTGCTGCGCTTCGCGCTGGTCGGTGCGAGCCCAGCGCAGAAACATGATCACTAGGAAGGGCAGATCGAGCAGCTCCGCGACGCCCCACAGGATAGAGCCCGACAGCTTCTGGTCGGCCAGCGGCGACATGGCCCAGACCGCCTGGCGCGTCGCGAAGTGGCCGCTCACCAGGTGCCTGGTGAGCCGGAGCACGATTCCCGGAATCGCGTCGGTGAGCAGCTCCAGCACACTGATCGCCGCCACAACCCCGACCGCGAGGGACGTGGCGCTGCGGTCCTCGATGGTCAGCGGAACCGCGACCAGGCAGCCGATGACTACCAGGGCGACCCCGATCCCGGTGGCACTCCAGGTGTGCTCGGTCCACAGGTGGGTGACGTGGCCGAAGAACAGGACCGCGGTGACGACCGGGATGACCGCCGGGCCCACGAAGGGGTGTTCGATCACTCGGGCGGGACGCGACGCTGTCGCTGCCGCGATCAGCGAGCGCCGGCGGGCGGTGCGGGCGGCCAGCTCCACCGGCTGGCCGGCCATCAGCAGGACCGGGAC
>JAYTRE010000110.1:0-6018 GCA_043746395.1 Pseudonocardiales bacterium | reverse complement strand
CGGAGCACGTCGCCGACGTGGTGGTGGCCGGCCTCGCCGCGGAGACCTTCCTGATCCTGCCGCATCCCGAGGTCGGTATGTTCTGGGCGCAGAAGGCGTCCGACCCGGACAGGTGGCTGGCGGGCCTGCGTCGGCTGGTATCGCGCCAGACTTCCTGACGATCATCGAGATCATCGACAGAAGGGCACACCCTCAGATGGCTGGAGTGCAGGACCGCGTAGCGCTGGTGACCGGGGGCGCGCAGGGGATCGGCGCCGAGGTGGCGCGACGGCTCGCCGCCGGCGGGGCGAAGGTCGGTGTGCTCGACCTCAACGCCGAGGCCGCCGCGGCAGTGGCCGACGCGATCAACGCCGCCGGTGGGACGGCGCTCGGCCTGGCGGCCGACGTCTCCCAGCGTGGCGAGTTGCAGGCTGCCGTCGAGACTCTCGTCGGCGAGTTCGGCGGGTTGCACATCCTGGTGAACAACGCCGGCGTGCTGCGCGACAACCTGCTGTTCAAGATGACCGACGACGACTGGACGCTCGTCATGGACGTGCACCTGCGGGGCGCCTTCCTGGCCAGCCAGCTCGCGCAGCGGCACATGGTCGAAGCCAAGTACGGGCGGATCATCTCGATGTCGTCGACCTCGGCATTGGGCAACCGCGGCCAGGCGAACTACTCCACCGCCAAGGCCGGGCTGCAGGGCCTGACCAAGACGCTGGCCATCGAGCTCGGCCCGTTCGGCATCACCGCCAACGCCGTTGCCCCCGGCTTCATCGAGACGGCCATGACCAAGGCGACCGCCGAACGTGTCGGTGGCTCGATCGAGCAGATGCGCGAGGCGGTCGCCGCGACCGTTCCGGTGCGTCGCGGCGGGGTGCCCGCTGACGTCGCCAACACGGTGGCGTTCTTCGCCGCCGAGGAGTCGGGCTACGTCACCGGCCAGGTCATCTACGTCGACGGGGGCCGCGGGCTCATCTGAGATTCGCGTGGCTCCCCGTCCGCACCCGGCTGTCCGCAGCGACCGAGGAACACCGAAAGAGTGCTCAGGGCGGCGCTGTCGGGCCAGCGACGGATGCAACCAGGTTCGGGTACCTGAGCATCGCCCGGTCCGGGAGCGGGCCGCCTGCCTGCGTCATAGGTCGACGGTGGCCAGTAGCAGTGGTGTCTGCTGAGCTGGCCACGTCTCGGTGAGCGTCGCCGTTCCCGCGACAGCGGAGGGGACGCGGAGGAGGTTGAGCGTGATGTTCCCGCGCATCCGGGTCACGGGCCCGTCATGGGTCACCACCAACGTGCGCAGCTCAGGGACGTGAGCCCCCGGCGTCCCGCTGCCACGGACGCGCGTCGTGACGTGTTGCGCCACCAGCCCCGCCTCGGTGCTCAAGAAGAGGTCGGCCTCGCGGCCGCCGGTCAGGATCGCCGTCGCGAGCGCCGTCGCATAGACCGGGTCTGAGCAGCCGTCGTAGACCCACCGGTCGCCGAGCACCGTGTGCGTCATCGTGGTGATCAAGGACGCGTCGCCGGACGGCTGTGGTGCGCCGCGATAGGTCAACGGGACCTGGAGGACTTGTCCGTCAGCTGTGCCCAGCAGGTGCGTCTCGATGCCGACCTCGCCGTCCGGGTCGTCGAAGCGATACGAGCCCAGCTGGGTCAGCATGGACCCACGACATCGGCCGCGGGCTGAGGATCGGGGCCTACCGCACGTGTATCGTCATCATTCGATGCCCATGGACGTGCCTGGAGGATCCGACGTGAGAACCACACTGGCCTTGGACGACGATCTTGTTTTGGAAGCACAGCGGCTGACCGGAACGAAGGAGAAGAGCGCGCTGGTGCGCCAGGCCCTGCGCGCCTTGATCGAGCGGGAGAGCGCTCGGCGGCTGCTTCAGCTGGCGGCCAGTGAGCCTGGCGCAACGGCGGGCCCGCGGCGGCAGACGACGCCTGCGTGATCCTCGTCGACACGTCAGTGTGGATCGACTACCTACGGGCGGGCGACTCGGAGCTCGCCGGGTTACTCCAGGACGGGCAGGTGCTCGTCCATCCCTGGGTGATCGGTGAACTCGCACTCGACCATCTCCCGCGTCGCAGCGAGATCCTCGGGCTGCTCGACAATCTCCCGCAGGCGACCGTCGCGACAGATGTCGAGGTGCGTACGTTGATCGACAACCAGCTATTCGGCCTCGGCCTCGGCTACGTCGACGCGCACCTGCTGGCCGCGACGATGCTGACGGCCGGTGCCCGCCTGTGGACACGGGACAAGCGACTCGCGGCCGTCGCTGCCCAATGCCACCAGCGACAGGCGGCCTCCGGACACCAGCTGCCGTGAGCGTCGCCTCGGCCCTCATCGTGTCGCGGCACATTTCGGGAGCGTCCTAGCGTTGCTGCTTCGATGGCACGAGACTTGTCCCGTTCGGGGCCGCCGGCCGGCGGTCGGAGGTGCACATGACAGCTGACCTCGTCGCGCTCTGCTTCGATGCGAACGACCCGTTCCGTCTTGCGCGGTTCTGGGGCGGCGTCCTGGGCTGGGAGATCACCGACGACCGCCGCGACGACGGCGTCGCTCTGCTGCCGAGCGACGACACCGGGTTCTGGATCCGATTTCTTGCGAGCCAGGATGAGCACGCCAGCCAGAACCGGATGCACTTCGATCTGACGAGTACCTCTCTGGAGGACCAGGAGCAGACGGTGGCGAGATCGCTTGCGCTCGGCGCTCGGCATATCGACATCGGTCAACTCCCAGACGAGAGTCACGTGGTGCTCGCCGATCCCGATGGCAACGAGTTCTGTGTGATCGAGCCGGGCAACAGCTTCCTTGCCGACTGCGGATTCATCGCAGCGCTGGCGGGCGACGGCTCGCAGGAGGTCGGGTACTTCTGGAGCGAGGCGCTGGGCTGGCCGTTGGTCTGGGACCAGGACCAAGAGACCGCGATCCGAGCGCCGCACGGCGGGCCGAAGATTACGTGGGGCGGCCCACCACTGATGCCGAAGGCGGGCAAGAACCGGCTGCACTTCGACCTCGCTCCACCGGCCCACGGCGATCAGCAAGTGGAGGTCGCCCGGCTGATCTCCCTGGGCGCAACTCGCATCGACATCGGCCAGGGTGACGTGGACTGGGTGGTCCTCGCCGATCCCGATGGCAACGAGTTCTGTGTGTTGACTCCCGGCCCGCATCTGCTTCGTCCGCAGGGCCGCGATGCGCAGGGCCGGGTGTAGTGCATCTGGGTGTAGTGCATTGAGCAGGGATGCGGCGACCCGGTAGCGGGGGGACTCGGCTTGCGCCACAAGCGGTTCGACGACGGTCGGTTCATGGTGCCTGCCTGCAAGCCCACCGCCACCCGCTGGCTAGGTGGAATGTCTGTCGAGTGCGCGCACCGCTGGCGTTGGGGCGACTGCGCCCGGCCATTCTCAGCGCTCATTGCTGTTGCGTTGGTCCTCGGCCCCGGAGCCGTACCCTGGGGGTGACCGCTGCTGCTTGCGCCGAAGGACCTGCCTTGTTTGACACGCTCTCCGACCGCCTCACCGCGGCATTCAGCAACCTGCGCGGCAAGGGCCGGCTCTCCCCGGCCGACATCGAGGCCACGGCGCGCGAGATCCGCATCGCGCTGCTCGAGGCCGACGTCGCGCTGCCGGTCGTTCGGCAGTTCATCGCCGCCGTGAAGCTGCGGGCAGCAGGCGAGGAGGTCACCAAGGCCCTCAACCCGGCCCAGCAGGTCATCAAGATCGTCAACGACGAGCTCGTGAAGATCCTCGGCGGCCAGACGCGGCGCCTGCAGTTCGCCAAGCAGCCGCCGACGGTGATCATGCTCGCGGGCCTGCAGGGTGCCGGCAAGACCACCCTGGCCGGCAAACTCGCGCACTGGCTGCAGCAGCAGGGTCACACCCCGCTGCTCGTCGCCGCCGACCTGCAACGCCCCAACGCCGTCAACCAGCTGCAGGTCGTCGGCAGCCGCGCCGGCGTCGCGGTCTACGCCCCGCAGCCCGGCAATGGCGTGGGCGATCCGGTCACGGTCGCCAGGGACTCGATCGAGTTCGCCCGGCGCGCGCAGCACGACATGGTCCTGGTCGACACGGCTGGGCGCCTTGGCATTGACGCGGAGATGATGCAGCAGGCGATCGACATCCGCGACGCCGTGCAGCCGCAGGAGATCCTTTTCGTCGTCGACGCGATGGTCGGCCAGGATGCCGTCAATACCGCGCAGGCCTTTCGCGACGGCGTCGGCTTTACCGGCGTCGTGCTCACCAAGCTCGACGGGGACGCGCGGGGTGGCGCGGCGCTGAGCGTCCGCGAGGTGACCGGCAAGCCGATCATGTTCGCGTCCAACGGGGAAAAGATCGAACAGTTCGACGTCTTCCACCCCGACCGGATGGCGTCGCGCATCCTAGGCATGGGCGACATGCTCACCCTGATCGAGCAGGCTCAGAAGAATTTCGACGAAGCCGAAGCCGAGAAGATGGCTGCGAAGCTCGCGGCCGGCAACCAGTTCACCCTCGACGACTTCCTCGACCAGCTCACCGCGATCCGGCGGATGGGACCGATCGGCAATCTGCTGGGCATGCTGCCCGGCATGGGACAGATGAAGGACGCCCTGGCGCAGGTCGACGACAAGGACCTCGACCGAACCGCGGCGATCATCCGCTCCATGACGCCAGTCGAGCGGGACAATCCCAAGATCATTAATGGCTCGCGGCGGCTGCGTATCGCCGCCGGCTCGGGCGTCAAGGTCAACGACGTCAACCAGCTCGTGGACCGCTTCTTCGAGGCCCGCAAGATGATGTCGCAGCTTGGCGGGATGGGCATGCCGGGTATGCGCCGCAAGAGCGCGACCAAGTCGTCCAAGAACTCTCGTAAGGGCAAGAAGGGCAAGCAGCACCGGGGACCGACCCAGCCGAAGATGCCGGCCGGCTTCCCCGGTGGTTTCGGCGGCGCGGGCGGTTTCGGCGGCGCGGGCGGCCCAGCGGGCCCCGGCGGCCCAGCGGGCCCCGGCAGCCCGGCTGGCGCGGGTGGCTTCGGTGGGTTCGGTGGCCCGGGCGCCCCCACTGGCCCGGGCGGTCTTAACCTCCCCGGCGCACCGAAGTTGCCCCGACGGTCTGCAGACCCGCCGTCGTGACCCGGCGCGCCTGCACACTGTCGCGCTGACGGCGTCATGACACCAGCAGCGCGCGGCGCAATTGCGCCGCGACGAGACGTGGCTCGGTCCGCACGATTACGCTCGGAAAGCGCAGGACGAGCGCGTCGGCGAGCGTCAGTTCGTTCTGCCGCAGCTGATCGTCCCACCACCGGCGTGGCGCCAGATGCAAGGCACCATCCACCTCGGCCACGACGAGCCTTCCGTCGTCCCGGCGCCAGGTGGCGTCGAGGTACCGGCGGCGCCCCGACGCGTCTCGGGGCTGCAACTGTCGTATCGGTTCGGGTAGCCGGTGCCTGCGGCACAGGCGCACGAAGTCGATCTCGCTGAGGGCCTGCGAGCCGCCGTCGATGTCGTCCACGGCGGCAAGCAAGACGTGCCGGTGCTGCGCGCGGGTGGCACGGGAGAGGGCAGCGTGCAGGTCCGCGCAGGTGACAGTTCCCTGCTGCACAGCGGCCGCGAGTAAGCCGCACGCGGGGCGCGGGGCCGTGAAGGTGGCAGCGGCGCGGACCAGGGCATCGGGAAGTTGCTCGATGCAGCGGGCGGGTGCCCGCCGTGGCGGCGTGCGGTAGCGGTGCAAGACGACGGAGACCGGGCAGTGGCCCCGGACCCTGCTGCCACCAGGGGCCAGGACGTGCACCTCCGCTCGCTCCCAGCCGCGCACCCCGAACGCTTCCGCGGCCGTGAAGGCCGTCAGGAGGGCGCGCGGGCCCGCGTGGACGAGCCCGACGGCCCAACGCTGATCCCGGCTGAGCGGACCGTTGTGGGTGACGACCGCGAGCCCGGATCGTCGCCACCTACCCGCGCCGATCTCGGCGGCGAGCTGCCGCCGGTTCACACCGTCAGTGCGCAGATTGCGGGCGGTGGTGACCAGCCGGCTGTCGTCTCGTGCGAGCCTGCTCATACCGACCAG
>JAYTRE010000109.1:0-7564 GCA_043746395.1 Pseudonocardiales bacterium | reverse complement strand
CGGCGCACCAACTCGGCCCGCAGCTCGCCCGGCTCGATGATCGCGTCGAGCACCAAGTCGGAGGCCAACCGCAGCAGGTCGACGTCGCGCTCGTACTCGGCGCGCCTGGCGGCAACGAAGGCGGCGCGCTCGTCGGCGTCGGCGATCTCATCGATCTTGTTGGCGTAGACGGCGTTGACAGCCGCCTGCGGCCCCATCACCGCGATTTTGGCCGTCGGGAGCGCGATGCAGGCATCGGGCATGAAACCGGGCCCTGCCATCGCGTAGAGCCCTGCGCCATAAGCCTTGCGCACGATCACCGAGATCTGCGCGACCGTCGCCTCCGCCACCGCGGTGATCATCTTCGCGCCGTGCCGGATGATGCCCTGGCGCTCGACGTCGCTGCCGATCATGAAACCGGGAACGTCGGCCAGATAGAGCAGCGCGACGTTGAACGCATCGCAGAGCCAGATGAAACGTGCCGCCTTGTCCGCCGAGTCGACGAACAGCACTCCGCCGCGGACGGCACTGTTGTTGGCCACCACCCCGACCGGGCGCCCGTCGATGCGGCCGAATCCGGTGACCAGCTCGGCGGCGAACAGCGGCTTGATCTCGAAGAACGAGTCGGCGTCGACGAGGCCGTCGATGATCTCGTGCACGTCGAAGGGGACCGACTCCTCCGCCGGTACTGCGTCGGCACCGAGTTCCCGCGCCGGTGCCTCGGCGGCGGTGTCGGGCGGCTGCTCACGCCAGCAGGTCGGCAGGTAGGAGAAGAAGAGCTTGGCCTGCTCGATCGCGTCCTCGTCGTCGACGGCGAGGTTGTCGCCGCAGCCGGAGACGGTGGCATGCATGCGCGCGCCGCCCATCTGTTCCAGGCTGACCTTCTCCCCGACGACCATCTCGGCCATGCGCGGCGAACCCAGGTACATGGACGCGTTGCCCTCGACCATGATCACGATGTCGCAGAACGACGGGATGTAGGCGCCGCCGGCGGCCGACGGGCCGAACAGGCAGCAGATCTGCGGCACCTTTCCGGACAGCGCGACCTGGTTGTGGAAGATGCGTCCGGCGCCGCGCCGGCCGGGGAACAGCGCGACCTGGTCGGTGATCCGGGCGCCGGCGGAGTCGATGAGCCAGAAGATCGGCAGCTCCTCGACCAGTGCCCGCTCGGTGATCCTGATGATCTTCTCCACGGTGCGTGCGCCCCATGACCCGGCCTTGACGGTCGGGTCGTTCGCGACCACCAGCGCGGGCCGGCCGTCGACGAGCCCCTGGCCGGTGACCACCCCGTCGGCCGGCAGCCCGGTGCCCAGCGCGTTGGCCAGCTGGCCGTCCTCGACGAAGCTGCCCGCGTCCAGTAGCAGCGCGATCCGATCCCGCACTGGGAGTTTGTGCTGTGCGGCAAGCTTCGCCGCGCCCTTGGCGGGCGGGGCGAGCGTTGCCGCCCGCGCCGCCGCGATCTGCTCCGCGCTCACCGCGCAGCCCGTCGGACGATCACGGCGGGGGCGGTCATGCGACCGGCAACCCGAGGCCGCGCGCGATGATCATGCGCTGCACCTCCGAGGTGCCCTCGCCGATCTCGAGGATCTTGGCGTCGCGGTAGAAGCGCGCGACCGGGAACTCCTCCATGAAGCCGTTGCCACCGAAGACCTGGGTGGCCACCCGGGTCGCCGACACGGCCGCCTCGGTGGCGTACAGCTTGGCGATGGCGGCCGCCTGCTTGATCGCGGCGGCGGGGCGCCCGGCATCCTTGAGCGCGGCGGCCTTGTAGGTCAGCAGCCGGGCCGCCTCGACGGACACGGCAAGATCGCTGAGCTGGAACGCCACACCCTGGCGCGAGCCGATAGGTGCGCCGAATGTCCTGCGCTCGTTGGCGTAGCGCACCGAGTGCTCCAGGCACGCCTGCGCGAGCCCGACTGCGAGAGCGGAGATCGCGATGCGTCCGTCGTCGAGCACCGCAAGGAACTGCTGGAAGCCTTTCCCGCGCACGCCGAGCAGGTTCGCCGCCGGCACCCGGCAGTCGTCGAAGGCCAGGCCGTGGGTGTCGGAGCTGTGCCAGCCGAGCTTGTCGTAGGCGGGTTCCACGACGAAGCCGGGTGTCCCAGCAGGGACCATGATCGTCGAGATCTCGTGGTCGCCGGTGCGGGCGGTCACGGTGACCACCGAGGTGATGGCTGTACCGGAGTTCGTGATGAACGCCTTGGCGCCGTTGAGCGTCCAGTGCGCGCCGTCGAGCACGGCGCGGGTCCTGGTTGCCCCGGCGTCCGAGCCCGCCTCGGCCTCGGTCAGGCCGAACGCGGCCAGCGTGCGTCCTGCCACGAGATCCGGCAGCCACTGCTGCTTCTGCGCGTCGGTGCCGAACGTCAGGATCGGGTTGATGCCCAGCCCCACGCCCGCTTCCAGGGTGATCCCGATCGACTGGTCGACGCGCCCGAGCTCCTCGATGGCCACGCACAGCGAGGTGAAGTCGGCGGCGCTGCCGCCGTACTCCTCGGCCACGACGAGGCCGAACAGGCCCATCTCTCCCATCGCGTGCACGACCTCGACGGGAAAGAAGTGGTCGCGATCCCACTGCGCCACGTACGGGGCGACGGCCGTCTCGGCAAACTCACGCACCACCTTGCGGAACGCCTCGTGCTCGTCGGACAGCTCGAACGACATGGGATCTCCTCGGGTCCAGCTCTTGACGTTTACGTCAACGTCAAGACACGATAGCGCGGTGACCAGCATGACGGAAGAGGCCCGCTCCTGGACGGTCCGCCAGCTCGCCGATGAACTCGGCGTGACCACGCGCACGCTGCGCTTCTACGAGGCCGAGGGACTGATCGCACCGCAGCGGGTTGGCACGAGCCGGGTCTACAGCCATCAGGACCGGGCCCGCCTGCGGCTGATCCTGCGCGGCAGGCGGTTCGGCATGACGCTCGGCGAGTGCCGGGAGATCGTCGACATGTACGACGGCGCCGCGACCTCAGAACGCCGTCAGCTACAGACCCTGCTCGAGCGTCTGGAGGAGATCGGCACCGACCTGCGGGCGCGTCAGGCTGACCTGCGCAGGACGCTGAACGAAGTCGCCGATGTCGCCACCCGGTGCCGTTCCCGGCTTGCGGAACTGGGCGCGGGCCGAACCGGCCGGCCGCCCGGGCCGTCGCGGTAGTCTCCGAAACAGTCTCGGACCAGGGGCAATCCGCCCGGACGGCTGTTGACGTTGCGGAGGTTCGACAGTGCAGAAAGTGCTCATCGCCAACCGCGGCGAGATCGCGGTGCGCGTCATCCGCGCGTGCCGGGACGCGGGCTATGCGTCCGTCGCGATCTACGCCGAGCCCGACCGCGACGCGCTGCACGTGCGGATGGCCGACGAGGCGTTCGCCCTCGGTGGCCAGACGCCCGGCGACTCCTACCTGGTGATCGACAAGGTCATCGGCGCTGCACGGCAGTCCGGCGCCGACGCGGTGCACCCCGGCTACGGGTTCCTGTCCGAGAACGCTGATTTCGCCCAGGCCGTGCTCGACGCCGGCCTCACCTGGATCGGCCCACCACCGCAGGCCATTCGCGATCTCGGTGACAAGGTGACCGCCCGCCACATCGCCCTGCGCGCCGGAGCGCCGCTGGTGCCCGGCACCCAGGACCCGGTCGCCGACGCCGAGGAGGTCGTCGCGTTCGCCGAGCAGAACGGGCTGCCGGTCGCCATCAAAGCCGCCTTCGGAGGTGGCGGGCGCGGCCTGAAGATCGCCCACACGATCGAGGAGATTCCCGAACTGTTCGCCTCCGCGGTGCGCGAGGCCGTCACCGCCTTCGGCCGCGGCGAGTGTTTCGTCGAGCGCTACCTCGAGCGTTCCCGCCACGTCGAGGCGCAGGTGCTCGCCGACCAGCACGGCAACGTGATCGTCGTCGGCACCCGCGACTGCTCGCTGCAGCGGCGCAACCAGAAGCTCGTCGAGGAGGCGCCCGCACCATTCCTCACCGACGACCAGCGCAGCCGCATTCACGACAGCGCCAAGGCGATCTGCCGCGCGGCCGGCTACTCCGGTGCCGGCACGGTCGAATACCTGGTCGGCAGCGACGGCGTCATCAGCTTTCTCGAGGTCAACACCCGGCTGCAGGTGGAGCACCCGGTCACCGAGGAAACCAGCGGGCTCGACCTCGTCCGCGAACAGTTCCGCATCGCCGAGGGCGAGCCGCTGCGCTTCGCCGAGGACCCGACACCGCGCGGGCACGCCTTCGAGTTCCGCATCAACGGCGAGGACGCGGGACGCAACTTCCTGCCCGCGCCAGGCACCGTCACGGCCTATCGCGAACCCGGCGGCCCGGGCGTGCGCGTCGACTCTGGCATCGAGGCCGGCTCGGTCATCGGCGGCGCCTTCGACTCCCTGCTCGCCAAGCTCATCGTCACCGGCGCGTCACGCGCGCAGGCGCTGGCCCGGGCTCGTCGCGCGCTGGACGAGTTCGTCGTCGAGGGCATGGCGACCGCGCTGCCCTTTCACCGGGCAGTGGTCCGGGACCAGGCCTTCACGGCCGAGCCGTTCACCGTCTTCACCCGCTGGATCGAGACAGAGTTCGCCAACGACATCGCGCCGTTCGCGCGCGCCAGCGACATAGCCGAACAGGACGGCCCCCGCGAGACGATCGTGGTCGAGGTTGGCGGCAAGCGCCTGGAGGTATCGCTTCCCGCGGGCTTCGGCGCGGGCGGCAGCGGCGGCAGCGGCGGTGGCGCGAAGCGGCCGGCCACCAAACGCGCAGCGGGCAAGAAGGCCGGTGTGGCCGCCTCGGGTGACGCGCTCACCGCGCCCATGCAGGGCACCATCGTCAAGGTCGCCGTTGCCGTGGGTGAGCTCGTTGCGGCCGGTCAGTTGGTCGTGGTCCTCGAGGCGATGAAGATGGAACAGCCGCTCAACGCGCACCGCGCCGGGACGATCGTCTCCCTCACCGCCGAGGTGGGGGCCGTCGTCACCTCCGGCTCGACGATCTGCGAGATCAAGGACTGAGGCCGCTCAGGCCGCTCAGCCGGAACCGGCGTCGCGGCGGGCGGTGATGCGGTCGATCGCCGCGATCCGCTTGCCGGCGATGTCGGCCAGTTCCGCCGTCCGGCGACGGATGTCCTCGCGCGTCGTGCCGGCCGGGAAGACCATCGCCCAGCCGCCGCTCTCGAGTTCGGGGACCCGCTCGACCATCGTCTCGGTGTGGACGTGATGGGTGCCGGTGAAGTCGTGGTCCGCATCGACGACGGCCACTAGCACGTGGCCGTCGGGCACGTCGGCCAGCGCCTGCATGATCGCTTCGGCGTTGTCGGCGAAGACGCCAGCGACCTGGCGGGTGCGGGTGGCGCGGGCCCGCGCCTCGGGAGACAGATCTGCCATGGCACCAAGTCTTTCAGTCGAGATCGTCGTGCAGCATCAGCCGCCGGGCCGCCTCGGCGACCGAGCCGGACAGCGACGGGTAAACCCCGATCGTGGCGGCGAGGTCGGCGACGGTACGGCCGCGCAGAACCGCCGTCGCGATGGGGAAGATCAGCTCGGACGCCCCGGGGGCCACCACTACACCTCCCACCACCACGCCGGTCGCGGGACGGCAGTAGAGCTTGACGAAACCGTCCAGGTAACCCTGCATCTTGGCGCGGGCATTGGTGGCAAGCGGCAGTATGACCGAACGGGCCGGCACTGTCCCGGAGGCGATCGCCGCGTAGCCCACGCCGACGGTGGCGATCTCGGGGTGGGTGAAGACGTTGGCCGCCACCGTCTTGAGCCGCAAGGGCGCGACGGCCTCGCCCAGCGCGTGCCACATGGCGATGCGTCCCTGCATGCCGGCCACGGAGGCGAGCAGCAGCACCCCGGTGCAGTCGCCGGCCGCGTAGATCGTCGACACGTTCGTCCGAGAGACCCGGTCCACGCTGAGGTAGCCGTTGCCGTCGAGCTGCACGCCGACGTTGTCCAGGCCGAGGCCGCTCGTGTCCGGCACCGAACCGACGCACATGAGCGCATGCGAGCCGGTCACGGTGCGTCCGTCCGCGAGCTGCACCGCGACGCCGTCACCCGCCCGGTGCACCGCGGCCGCCCGGGCCGCCTTGACGAGCGTCCCGCCGCGGGAGGTGAAGACCGCCTCGATGACCGCTGCGGCGTCGGGATCCTCGCCAGGCAGCACCCGGTCGCGGCTGGAGACGAGCGTGACGGGCACGCCGAGTTCGCTGTAACCGCTCGCGAACTCGGCACCGGTGACGCCGGAACCGATCACCACGAGGTGGCTCGGCAGTTCGGTGAGGTCATAGACCTGCCGCCAGGACAGGATGTGTTCCCCGTCGGGGACCGCGGTGTCGAGCACCCGCGGCGTGCCCCCGGTGGCGATCAGCACGACATCGGCATCGACGGTGCCGGTCACCGCTCCACCGGAGTCCAGCACCTCGACGGCGTGCGCGCGGGGCGGCTGGGTCACGCTGAACCGACCCGCTCCGGCGAGGACGGTGACCCCCTCGCGCACCAACCGGGCCGCGATGTCGTCCGACTGGTGGCAAGCCAGCTCCTTGATGCGGTCGTTGACCGAGCGCAGGTCCACCCGCACGTCACCGGAACCGCCGCCGATGCCCACCCGCGGCGCGTCCCGGAACGCGGAGACCCGGTCGCTGGTCGCGATGAGCGTCTTGCTGGGAACGCAGTCGGTGAGCACGCAGGCACCGCCGATGCCGTCCCGGTCGATGACGGTGATCTCCGCGCCCAGCTGGGCGGCGACCAGGGCCGCCTCGTACCCGGCGGGACCGCCGCCGATGATCACGATGCGCGTCACCGGCACAGTGTCTCGTGCCCGGCGCGGCGGCAACCAGGCCCATCCCTCCCCCGTCGGGCCCGGTGCCGTCAGTCGTTTCCACGCAGCGCTGTTGATCATGACTGGCGCGGCGCGAGAACGCCAACCCGTTCCGGCGCGAATCGGTGCGGTGGGCAGCAGCCACGGCGGGCCATCGCTCGACTACGCTGCCCGTCGATGAGCGCGCAATCCGGGCTGTACGCGGCGTACGGCTCGAACCTGGATCCCGAGCAGATGCTCGAACGCTGCCCGCACTCCCCCGCCGCCGGGACGGGCTGGCTCAACGGCTGGCGGCTGACCTTCGGCGGCGAGGAGCTGGGCTGGGACGGCGCGCTGGCCATGGTCGTGCCCGACCCGGCCAGCCAGGTCTTCGTCGCGCTGTACGACCTGTCGCCGGTCGATCACGAGCGCCTCGACTACTGGGAGAGCGCCGACACGGGGCTCTACAACAAGATCAAGCTTCGGATCTCCACGCTGGACGGCGACCTGCTCGCCTGGGTGTACCTCCTCGACGGCTACGAGGGTGGGCTGCCCTCGGCTCGCTACCTGGGCCTGATTGCCGAGGCCGCCGAGGCGGCCGGCGCGCCGGACGACTACGTGAGCGAGCTGCGCGCTCGGCCGTGCCGCTCCCTCGGCGAGTAGGAGGCCCGGCAGCGGCGGCGATCCCTACCGCGCGGCATCAGCCAGGACGGCGCGGGCCATGGCCAGCCGGGCGGCACAGCGACCGGGCATCGAATGCCAGTAGTACGGGAAAGTCATCACCGCGATCGCCAACGCCCCGCCCGGCTGCCGCGGC
>JAYTRE010000108.1:0-5447 GCA_043746395.1 Pseudonocardiales bacterium | reverse complement strand
CGGCGATTGAGCCGCATCAGCAGCAGCCAGCCGAGCGGGAACAAGATGACGACCAGCCAGGCGCCCCCGGTGAACTTCACCACCGCGAAGATCAGCACTACCAGGGCCGAGACGATGCCGGAGGTGAAGTTGACCGCGAAACGCCGGCGCCAACCGGATTCCCGATGGGTGTGGTGGTACTTGGCCATGCCCAGGCCGGCCATTGTGAAGCCGGTGAACACGCCGATCGCGTAGAACGGGATCAGCGTGTCGACGTGAGCACCGACGCTGATCAGCAGGGCGAGGGCGGCTGCCGTCAGCACGATGATGCCGTTGCTGAACACGAGCCGGTGTCCGCGGCGGGTCATCTGGCGGGGCAGGAAGGAGTCCTCTGCGATGAAGCTGGCCAGGAACGGGAAGCCGGTGAACGGCGTGTTCGCCCCGGTGATCAAGATCAGCGCCGTGGTTACCTGCACGATCACGAAGCCCGCGTGGCCGTACCAGGCGTTGCCGAAGACCGCCCTGGCCACCTGGCTGATGACTGTCGGGATCCCGCTCTCGTACGGCGTCGCGTGGGTCTGCCAGGCCAGGTAGGAGATGCCCAGCACGAGGGTGCCCAGGATCAGGCTCATGAGCGACAGCGTGCGGCGCGCGTTGAGTCCCTCCGGGCGTTTGAACGCGCTGACGCCGTTGGAGATCGCCTCCAGGCCGGTCAGCGACGCACCCCCGTTCGCGAACGCCTTGAGCAGGACGAAGATCGCGGCCGCGGACAGGATCGCGTGATGCTCGTTGGCAACCTTGATGAGCTCATGGCTGTCCTTTGCGCTGTACACGACCTTGGGCAGCTCACCAAGGAGCTCACGCACCACGCCGACGACCACCACAGCGCCCGCCGATACGGCGAACAGGTAGGTCGGCAGCGCGAACGCCTGGCCTGCTTCCCGCACGCCGCGCAGGTTGCCGAAAGCCAGTACGAGCACGATGCCGATCGTGATGACGAGGGTGGCTGTCTTGCCGCTCAACGACGGGACCAGCGAGCCGATGGCCGCGGTCCCGGCGGCGGCCTGGACCGCCACCGTCACGATGTAGTCGATCATCAGCGCGACGGAGGCGATCTGCGCCACCTTGGGCCCGAAGTTCTCCCGCGCGACGACGTACGAGCCGCCCGCCTTGGTGTAGATCATGACGACTTCGCGGTAGGAGAGCGTCGTCAGCAGCAGCAGGCCGAGGACCACCGCGGTCAGCGGCATGAGGATGTGGAAGCCGGTCATGCCGAACACCGCAAGCAAGACGATCAGCATCTCTTCGGTGCCGTAGGCCGAGGAGGAGATGCAGTCGCTCGACAGCACGCCGAGGGCGGCCTTCTTGCTGAGCCGCTCGTGGGTCAGCTGCGCGCTGACCAGTGGCGCGCCGAGCACCTTGCGCTTGAAGCGGTAGGTGAAGCGCTCCGGCAGGTTGATCGCGGTGGCCGCGACCGCGCGCTCAAGCCCAACCTCACCCGGCGCGGCGGGCTGGTCGAGTGCGATGGTCGCGGACTGTTCGCCAGCACCCGGTTGCCGGGCATCGATCGCCATGGGGACAGTTTGACGGCACGCCGAGCCAGCGCCTCACCCCAGGGTGCGCCGCGACCTCACGGCTTGGTGCGCTGCACGTCCAGTTCGCCGGACCGGTAGCGCGCCCACAGCACCTTCTTGTCGAACTTGCCGACCGTCGTCTTGGGCACCTCGTCAAGAAACGTCCAGTTCTCCGGCACCTGCCACGCCGCGACCTGCCCGTCGAGGAAGCGAGCCAGCTCGGCCGGGTCCAGCGAGGCTCCGGGCTTGGCCACGACGCAGACCAGCGGACGTTCGGTCCACCGCTCGTCCGGGATCGCGATGACGGCCGCCCCGAGAACGCCCGGGCTGCCCGCCAGGAGGTTCTCCAGCTCGACTGCCTCGTCCCCTCGACCGACCGACCGACTAGTCGGTACAGTACCGCCGAGACGCTCCACTGTCGTGGGTCCGCCGGGGAGCACCGCATCCGTCGAGGGAGCCGCCGTGCGCACGTTCAGCTCGCCCGCCGAGATCGAGGGCGCGCAGGGCGAACCGCTCGGCACCAGCGAGTGGCGCACCATCACCCAGCAGCAGATCGACCTGTTTGCCGAGGCAACCGACGACCACCAGTGGATCCACGTCGACGCCGAACGCGCGGCCGCCGGCCCGTTCGGCACGACGATCGCCCACGGCTTCCTCAGCCTGTCGCTGCTCGCGGCGTTCTCGCAGGAGATCATCGCGCTCGAGGGCGTCCGCATGGCGGTGAACTACGGCCTGGACCGGGTGCGGTTCCTGACCCCGGTCCGGGTCGGCTCGCGGGTGCGCGGCAGCGCCGAGCTGCTGGCCGCGGTCCCTACGGATGCCGGCATCCGGATCACCGTGCGGCACACCGTCGAGATCGAGGCGGAACCCAAGCCGGCGCTGGTTGCCGACGCCATCGCCATGCTGTTCTGGTAGCCGAGGAGAACTCATGACCACCCCGGACGAGCTGCGCCAGCGCGTCGGTGCCCTGCTGGCCGCGCACGACCCGACCGGAGACCCCCTGGAGTTCCTTCGCGCCCAGTTCGACGCGGGCCTGGCGTGGGTGCACTACCCCGTCGGCCTTGGCGGCCTGGCGGCGCCGCGCGAGTTGCAGGCGGTCGTCGACGCCGAGCTGCGGGCCGCCGGCGCCCCGGACAACGACCCGCGGCGCATCGGCATCGGACTGGGGATGGCCGCGCCGACGATCCTCGCGTTCGGCACCGACGAGCAGCGCACCCGCTGGCTTCCTCCGCTGTGGACCGGCGAGCAGGTGTGGTGCCAGCTGTTCAGCGAACCAGGTGCCGGGTCGGATCTGGCCGCGCTGGGCACCCGCGCCGTCCGCGCCGGCGACGAGTGGATCGTCAACGGCCAGAAGGTGTGGACGTCGATGGCGCATGAGGCCAGCTGGGCGATCCTGGTGACCCGCACCGACCCGGACGTGCCCAAGCATCGGGGCATGACCTACTTCGTGTGCGACATGACTGCACCGGGAGTCCAGGTGCGGCCGCTGCGACAGATCACCGGCGAGGCGGAGTTCAACGAGGTCTTTTTCACCGACGTCCGCATCCCTGACAGCTACCGGCTCGGCGCGGTCGGCGACGGCTGGAGCGTGGCCCAGACGACGCTGATGAACGAGCGAGTGGCGATAGGCGGCGGTGCGGCGCCGCGCGAGGCGGGGGCGATCTCGGCCGTCTGCGCGGCCTGGCGGGACCGGCCCGAGCTGCGCACGCCCGGCGCGCACGCCGAGCTGATGCGGCTGTGGGTGGAGGCCGAGGCCACCCGACTGACTGCGCTGCGGCTGCGCCAGCAGCTCGCGGCCGGGGCCCCAGGCCCCGAGGGGTCGGCGGCCAAGCTGGCCTACGCCCGGCTCAATCAGGAGATCACCGGCTTCGAGCTGGAGTTGCGCGGCGGCGAGGGGCTGCGCTACGACGACTGGGCGAGTGGCACGTGGGCGACCGAGCGGCCGAGCACAGTCGACTTCCTCGGCCGCTCGCCCGGCTACCGCTACCTGCGCGCGAAGGGCAACTCGATCGAGGGCGGCACCTCGGAGATCCTGCGCAACATCATCGCCGAACGCGTCCTGGGGCTGCCGCAGGAGAGCCGCGTCGACAAGACCGCCGCCTGGAAGGACCTGCCCAGGTGACCGCTGTCGATCACCTTTTTCCCGCTGCTAACCGGTTGCGCCCCGCTGTCGATCACGCGAGGGGGAGCGGCTCATGAGCGACCTGCTGTACAGCGAGGTCGAGGAGCAGCTGCGCGCGAGCGTCCGGGCTCTGCTCGCCGCCCACGCCCCGTGGACCGCGGTCCTCGCCCGCACCGAGAGCGACGAGCCGTACGACCCGGCGCTGTGGACGGCCCTCGCCGCCGATCTCGGCGCGGCTGGGCTCGCCGTGCCCGCAGCCGCAGGAGGGCAGGGCGCGTCATGGCGCGAGATGGCGGTCGTCGCCGAGGAACTCGGGCGCAGCCTGGCCGCCACGCCGTTCCTGGGCAGCGCTGTGATCGCCACGGCGCTGGTCGCTCGGGTCGGCGCGAACGACCTGCTCCGCGCCCTGGCCACCGGCCAGCAGAGCGCCGCTGTCGCCGTACCGCTGTCGCTCGGCCCGGGTGCTCGGTTCCCGGCTGACGTCCAGGCCGCCGACGGCCTGCTCGACGGCGCGGTCCGCGGGGTCGCCGACGCCGCCACGGCCGACCACCTGCTCGTCGCGGCCACGGGTCCCGACGGCCCGGGCATCTACCTGCTGGCCGGTGCCGCCGCGCAGCGAGCCACCGTCGTGTCCCTCGACCTCACCCGACCGCTGAGCGACCTCACCTTCCACGCTGCGCCAGCTCGGCAGCTGCTCGGCGGCGACGCCGCCCGGCAGGCTCTCGACGCAGCCCTCGTCACCGGCGCGGCCCTGCTGGCCTCCGAGCAGGTCGGGTTGGCCGAGCGGTGCCTCGAGATGACCGTCGAGTACCTCAAGGTGCGCTACCAGTTCGGCCGGCCGATCGGTTCGTACCAGGCGCTCAAACACCGGGCCGCGGACGTGTGGGCCGGGATTACCCAGGCCCGTGCCGTCGCCCGCTACGCGGCCGAGTGCCTCGCGACAGGCGACCCGGACACTGCGGTGGCCGCGTCGCTGGCCCAGGCGTACACGTCAGCCGTGGCGGTGAAGGCCGCAGAGGAGTGCGTCCAGTTGCACGGCGGGATCGGCTTCACCTGGGAGCACCCCGCCCACCTCTATCTCAAGCGCGCCAAGGCCGATGCGATCGCGCTCGGGACCGCGGGGGCGCACCGCGATCGGTTGGCGCAGCTCGTCGGGCTCCCTGCCAGCGCAGTCAGCGACGCCGGCTGCGCCTGATCGATGACGACCGGGCGCCGGACCCCGGTTGCCGGTGCGAGCCAGCCGCGACCGCGCTTGCCTCAGGCGGGCGGCTCCTCGCGCCGGTCGCGCCGGTGGGCGGCGTCCAGGAAGCTACCCACAGCCACGCCCGCAGTGACCGTCGGGATCCAGGCCCACAGCAGGAAGCTGTCGAGCTGGCCGATGACCACCAGCACGACGGCGTAGAGGACGAAGGGCACGACCACGGCGGCGGCGCAGCGAGCCCGCAGGGCCGGGCGTTCGCGCAGCAGCCGTAGGTCGGCGTGAGTGCCCCCCTCGCGCCGCTCAGCCGCAGGCCTGTCCACCGTATGCGGCGCCCGCGCAGCCGGCGCCGCCGCATCCTCGTCACCACCAGTTGATTTGCGCCGCAGATCGACGGCACCGCCCGATTCCTCGAGCACCTGGTGCCGCCCGTGCGCACCCGCGGACGAGACCGCGGCAGGCACCGCTCCGACCGGCTCGTCGTCGTCTGCAGCCGAGTGCCGTCCCATGCGTCCAGTGTTTCAAACCACGGGCAGTGATCACCGCATCGTGCCGGACCGGGCCTGTCGTCGTC
>JAYTRE010000107.1:0-9764 GCA_043746395.1 Pseudonocardiales bacterium | reverse complement strand
TCGACCTCGACCTCGACCTCGACCTCGTTGATACCTGCCGTGACCACCGGTGCCTCCATTGACACCAAGGAACGACCCTCCCGTCCGGCCAAGGAGCGGGGAGGGCCGTTTCGCTTGCCAGAACGTGATCGCCATGTCGGCGCACCCGACCCAGGGGAGACCCGCCGGCGATTCAGTCTGATTCCTAGATCATTTGCGTGACGCCGTTGGCAAGTGTTTGGCGACGAACCGGGTGATGAGCTGGCGGCGACGTAACGGCATTCGGTGCACGGGCCACTGCGGAACAGCTCCGATGCAGTTCGACAAGAGTCACAGCAGGATGCTGCGGCCCCCGTCTAGCACCACGGTTGCCCCGGTGAGCATGGACGCGTCGTCGGAGAGCATCCAGGTAATCGCCTGGGCGACGTCCTGGGCGGTCACCAACCTGCCCAGCGGGGTTCGGTCGCGCATGTCGTCGAGCACCTGGACCGCGTCGGGAAGCAGCCGCGCCGCCGGGGAGTCCATCAATCCGACGCACAGAGCGTTGACGCGCCCGGCCGGGGCCAGCTCCACAGCCAGGGACCGGACGAGGGCTTCCATCGCGGCCTTGCTGGCGCCCACGGCGGCATACCCCGCGACCGCACGCGAGGCCCCCGCACTGCTCAGCGCGACAGTGGCGACAGGCCGCAGTTGGCTCACCAGAGTTGCCAGAGAACGGACATTGACACTCATGGTCCAGTCCCAGTGCCGCTCAGACAGCTCGGCGACCGGCCGCATGACGCCGGAGGCAGCCGCGGCGACCAGCGTCCTCACCTCACCTGTGATGGCGCGGACTTCCTCGACGAAGGCGCAGGCCGCGCCAGCTGCAGCGAAGTTTGCGCGGACCACGACTGCCCGCCCGCCGTGGCGCTCGGTAGCGGCGGCAACCTGTTCGGCCCGCTCGACCTTTCGGAAGCACTGGACAATGACATCGTGTCCGTCTCGTCCGAGCTGCTCTGCAACGACAGATCCGATTTCCCCGGTCGCCCCCGTCACGACGGCCCAGCCGCGCCGTTCGCAGGTCCCCCCGTTGGTTGTGGGCGTCACAACATTGCTCGCCACACGGTGAGCCGCCAGGTGCGGCGGCTGCCCCGGCTGCCCAACTTCAAGATCCCGGAGGCAATCAGCGCCGTAACCTCGCGAGTGCTCACGACAGCCTCGGGCAGTGGAAACTCACGGGTTGCCACCGGCGTCATGCCGCCGGTGAATACCCTCCTGGCCACAGCGAGCACGGCGTCCTCATCCTGGATCGTCCCAGTCGGGAGATAGACCCTGCCACCTGCCGCGAGGCGGTCGCCGATCTCTTGCAACATCTCCATCGGCAGCTCTGCTCCGGTCGGTCCACCACCGTGGCCAGCCGGGAACCAGCCGCTCACCCCTGCGATGGCATCAGGTACGCCGGTGACATCGGCGACGATCACGTCCGCGCGTACATCACGCACGGATTCGAAGAGATGGCCCGTTCGGAAATCCGTGACGTCACCCAGTCCGAGGGTCTCGGCGTTCGCGCGGGCGCACCGGGCAGAGGAAGCGAAGGCGTCAGTGCCGACAACCCTTCCGGCTCCCAGCCTCGCGGCGACGAGGCTCAGCACTCCGCTCCCGCAGCCCACGTCCAAGACGGTTTCTCCTGCGCGGATCTGCATAGTGTCACCGAGAACCCGAGTCGTATGGCTCGGGGTGAAGACCCCCGCGTCAAGTCGCAGGGCGAAGGGACCGGTAGCTCCGGCCCAGACGTAGTCAGTGGCGGACTTCCCCACGTGCGCACGTCCCTTCCGTCGGCCCGAGACCGCGCGGCTGGGGTATGCCCAACCTGCGCATGCGCGAATGTAGTCGGACGGACCCTGCGGGAGGTAGCGGCCAGGCGGCGGTGGTGCGGGGCGCCGCGCCCCGGTTACTGATCTTGATACCCCTACGTCGGTCATGACGATGCTCTGGTATCAAGATCGCTCTTCGAGCAGAACGCGCACTTTCCTCGATCCGAAGAACCCGAACCGAGCGGCCGTGCCGTGCGAGGTTCCCGACGTCGAAGCGCATCGTCAAACGCAGACGATCTCGACGAGGTGCCCGATGCCGGCGAGGTCGCCCGCGTTGCGCGTGTAGAGCCGCGCGGAATGCGCGTGAGCGGTAGCCGCGATCACCAGATCCAGCACCCGAGGTCGCGGTTGGCGCCCCGCAGCCACAACAGCGGCCGCGAGCTGCCCGAAGCTCGCGGCCACCACATCGTCGACAGGTAACGCGGTGAACCTGCGCTGAAATTGGGACAGCCTGCGCAGTCGCTCAGCGCGGACTGCTCCATCGGCGGTGACGAGTACACCAAAATGCAGTTCAGCGAGGGCCGCTGCGCTGATCGCTAGCTCTCCGGCTAGCGGCGGCACGTCGGTGGCGATCAACACGCTCGTGTCGATGATCGCTTTCAACGCGGCCTCTCCCACGGATTTTCTGCAGACTGATCGATCAGGTCGCGGTCGTGCTCCCAGTCCGGGTCGGGCCGCCCGAGGAAGGCATCCGCAATGTCCTCCCACCGCAGCCAGCGTTTCGGGACTGCAGGTACCAGGCGCGCTGCGAGTCGCCCAGAGACCGTGATGTCGATTTCCTCGCCACTTTCGACTCGACGCACGAGCTCAGATGCGTCCTGGCGCAGTTCTCGAAGCCCCACGGTTCCCATGCAACCGATGGTAGCAGCTGTGCTACCACACGGCCGGCGAGCCTGCCCGGGGCTAGGCGGGCCGGTCCGCCCGTCGCTGACGCGTACTCGGCTGACGTCGAGCGGCCGTTGGCGCCTCCTCGATAGCGCGGGCGAGGGCCCGCAGGAACAGCCGGACGGCCCGATGGGCGCGCTGATCCAGCTCGTCAGCGGCGAGGGGGGCGCCGGCTTCGAAGCGTCGCCGCCACTTCCCCTCGACCCGCACCTCGCTGCGTTCGGCATCCACGGGGGCGACCCACAGGTCCGCCTCGAGCCAGCTGGTGGGTTCCGGCGAGGGAAAGCGCCAGGAGAGCTGGTAGCCCGTCGAAGATTGTCGCTGTGCACGGCGCGTGCCATTAGCGACATCCACGCCGGTGGCGTGCGGGACGAGCGAGATCTCGACCGAAACGGGGGAGCGTCGCCGGCTGCGGGCGGGCGGCTGCGCGCCGGTGGCGGGAGCGGAGTCGTCGACGACCAGCTGCGCCAGGTCGGGGCCGAGGCGGGCGAGTGCGGCCCGCACGTCCGGCGCGGCGACTTCCACTTGGACTACGTCGGCGACGTCTACCGCGATGGGATGGGAGCGGTGGGAGTCCGCGGGCACCGGGTAGGTGCCCGCCTCGATTGCGATGTCGCGGGCGGCGACTTCGGCGAGCGTGGTCTTGGCCAACAGCTCGCGCAGTGCGGCGGTAGCAGCTGACCACGTCTCATGCAGCGGGCATACCGATGACCACCGGCATGGTCCTTCGCTAAGTGCACAGCGTTCGGCTCGTAGTGGGCCCTCGGCCGCTTCGATGACCTCGAGCACGCTGATGTCACTCGGCGGCCGCGCGAGCCGGTAGCCGCCCGTGCGGCCGGCCTTCGAGCTGGCCAGCCCGGCACGAACCAGGTCGGCGAGGATCTGCGAGGCGAAGGTCTGGGGCACCTCGGTCTCGGCGACGACTTCGCGGATCTTGCGGGAGACGTTCTCGTCGTAGACCCGAGCGAGCGAGATCGCCGAGCGCATCACGTAATCGCCGCGTTTCGACAAGGTCATGTCCATGACTGCAGGTGCACTCCTTCGCTCAACGAAGTTTAGCTGCCCGCAGGTGCATGGCCCGGCAGGTCTCAGCCGACGGGCGCGGCGACCCGTTCGGGCCAGGCCAGTCGCGCCAGCTCCTGACCGAAGACCTCGATGCCGCTGAGTGTCGGGTCCGTGGTCGGGGTGGCGCCGGCCTGCGCCGTCGCCGTGAGCTCCGCCGGTCCGAAAGCCGTCTCGGACAGCACGCGCGCCCCTTTGGCTTGCAGCGCCTGGCGCATCTCGGCCAGCGCCCCCTTGGGCGCAATCCGGTAGGTGCAGAAGATGCCGACCGGCTTGCCGGCCAGCCGGGGGAGGGCGGCTAGCCAGGTGCGGGTCGCCCGGGCCGGGCGCACCTTGGCTACCACGAGACCCTCGACCCAGCTACCGAGCACCACCAGATCGGCGGCGGCCAGCTCGGCCGGGCCGACCTTCGTGATGGGGAGTACCTGGACGTGGTCACCCGATCCCGCAACCGCATCCGCGACTGCCTGGGCCACGCGGGCGGTCTTGCCGCCGCGGCTCTCGTAGCAGACCAGAACGCGTCGCGTCCGATCCGAAGCCGCCCCGCCCGGCCGCAGCGGGTGGGAGTCAAGCACGGCCTGGGCGGCGCGGCGGCCGTGGGCCATCGCCTCAACCACAGTGGAGGGCCCGACCAGCGCGTCGCCGGCGGCCCACAGACGCTCCCGAAACGGCAGGGTGGCCGCCCACATGCCGACCTCGCGGCCGAGCGACGCCGTGCCGACCGGGTGGTGATTGGCGAACGCCGATGCCGGGTTGGCCAGGATGCCGCTGGCGATCCAGCGCCGGTCGGGCACTCCGGCGGCCCGGCGGGCAAGCGGAGTGCCGGGCAGCTCAGCGGCGAAGGCCGCGTCGGCCCGGTATCCCATCGCCATCACCACGAGATCGACATCGACGACCTCGGGGGCCGTGGTGAGGATCTTGGGGCGCTTGTCCGCCCGGGGCTGGGCGGTGGACGCGAGCGTGGCCCGGCGCACTCGGCCGTGCGAGCCGTCCAGCGTGGTGAGGGTAGAGCGAAAGCGCACCTGCACGCCTTCATGGCGGGCTTCGGCGAGCTCGTCGGGGCGGGCCAGCGCGAACCGCTCGTCGAGCCAGTCCACGCAGGTGGCGTCCAGCCCGAGCCGGCGCGCGGTGCGGGCCACGTCCATGGCGGTGTTGCCGGCGCCGAGCACCAGCACGTGCGGCGTGGGACAGTCCTCGCCGGTGGGGGGCAATCCCAGGCCGGTGCGGAACGAGTCGGGCTTGCCGCCGTCCTCGAGGGCGAGCTTGGCGCCCTTGAGGAAGGTGGTCGCGTCGGTGACACCGTCGAGGTCGGAGCCGGGGACGGTCAGGCGCAGCGGGGAGCTGGCCCCGTGGGCGAGGATGACCGCGTCATGCTCGCCCAGTAGCCGGTCCAGGTCGTCGGTGTGCACGTCGGTGCCACAGCGCAGGGTGACGCCGGCCGCGACCAGCTGGGTCCACGGGCGGGCAGCGACCGGCTCGGGCAGCGTGAAGTCGGGGATGCCCCAGTTGCACAGGCCGCCCGGGGTGTCGTCCTTCTCATAGACCGTGACCGCCGCGCCCGCCTCGACGAGTTCCCATGCCGCGCCGATCCCGGCCGGGCCGGCACCGACGATAGCCACGGTGAGCTCGCGGGTCTTGACCGGGACAACCGGCGGGGGGACGGGCATGGTGTCGGTGATGAAGCGTTCGAGGCGCCCGATCGCGACGGGAGTGCCGCCGGCCAGCGACCAGGTGCACGACCCTTCGCACTGGGCCGACTGGTTGCAGACGCGCGCGCAGGCGTCGGGCAGCACCGAGGTCAGGTGCAGCACGCGGTGTGCCTCGCCGAGATCGCCATCGCGGATGGCGGCGATGAACGACGGGATGTCGTTGTGGGCGGGGCAACCCCGCACGCAGGTCGGGTCGGGGCAAGACAGGCACCGCTGCGCTTCGGCCAGCGCCTCGGTCCAGCCGGGGTAGCCCTGGCGGATCTCGCCGATGTCGCCGAGCAGCACCGCGGGCTCGACCGGTGTGGGCTCGACGCGTTCGGCGACCAGGATCGGACCGGTGACCGTGATGGCGCTGAACGGGCAGGTGCGCACGCATTGGCGGCATCCGACGCACAGGCTGTCGTCGGCGAGGGCGATCCAGCGGCCGGAGTCCATCGACAGTGCCCCGCTCGGGCAGCGGATCACGCACTCCTGGCAGCCGGCGCACCGGTCGGTCAGGACGGTCACGTGCGGGCTGTGGACCTCAGTAAGCGTGTCGCTCGTCGTCGTCACGGTTTTCACCTCTCGCTACGGTTTGGGGCCGGGTCGGTCGTGCCCGCCCGGGTAGGGGTCGCCATCGCTATCAGCTCGCAGCGCTCATGGCGACGTAGAGCAGGGCTGCTGCTACGCCGAACCCGAGCACGACCGTGAGGCTGGCGATCCGCACGGCGGTGGCGCTACGGCTGATCGGCACCAGTTCCCGGGTGGCGATCCGCGAGGTGGCCCACAGCGCGCCGAGCGTGCCGAGCGCGATGACGGCCACTTGGGTGTTGACAATGGCCGGGTTGGTCAGGATGCGCGTGGTGTAGAGCGAGGAGTTGACCCCGCCGGACTCGCCCACGAGGTGACCGATCGACGGGACCACCCGGGTCGCGTGCTTGAAGAATTTGGGCAGCTGGCGGGCGAAGTAGTCCGCGCCCATAAGCGGGATGAGGCCGTAGGCCAGCGGGAGGAAGTAGGCGCGGAATCGCGAACCGCGGTCGGCGAAGTTGCCGGGGCGGGTGAAGTCGACGTCGCGCCGCGCGACCAGCGCCCCAATGCCGCGATACAGACCGGCGGTCAGGGCTGCGAGCACCGCGATGAGGCCGAGGTAGGCGACCGGATTCGGGTAGTGCGGGATGCCCAGGTGGGTGTTGAGCCAGTCGTCGACGGTGGCGTAGATGGGCATCGCGTTGAGCTGCTGGTAGAGGACCAGGCCCCACAGCAGGATGATGCCCCACGCCACGTCGGCGCGTCGGCGCGTCGGGGCGACCACGGAGGTGAGCGGCTTCTGCAGGAACAGCCCGACGTTGTCCTCCGGGCAGGACTTGAAGCACTCGGTGCACAGTCCGCAGGACAGGTTGGAGTCCGCGCTGCCCGGCCAGGTGTACCAGGGGCAGCCGAAGCCCTCGGAACCACCGCGCATGCAGTCCTTGGTCTCGCAGGTCAGGCATACGTCGCGGTCGCGGGTGCGGAACCCGGCCACTGAACCCATCGCCCCGACGGTGCCGATGAGGGTGGTGAGCGGGCAGATGTAGCGGCAGAACGTGCGGCGTTCGAAGACCAGGAAGAACGCCAGTGCGGAGGCGACGATGCCGACGACCATCCAGGCGGTATCGGCGGGGTTGCCCGGTCCGGCGATGTTGAAGAACTCCTCGATCCAGGTGAGGAGCAGGAAGCTGGCCACCGGGATGATGAAGCCGTACCGGGCCAGCGGCTCGGGGAACTTGCGGCCCAGACCGAGGGTCTTCTGGGTGCGCTGCCACAACGTGCGGCGCTGGATCCACTCGGCGAAACCACCGAACGGGCACATCGCGCACCACGCCCGGCCGACCGCGACCATCATCACGAACACCAGGCAGAACCACACGTACCAGGTGATCGCCGCGCCGAAGTTCAGGCCCGGGATCGCCGTGCCGAACAGCCCGACGAAGATCACGGTCCAGAAGACGAGCTGGTTGGGCAGGATCAGCAGGAACTGGAACTTGCGGCTCCGCAACAGGCGGGCCACGCGCGGAAAGCGGGCGATGTCCAAGCCCGGGGAGGGGTCGGATGGGGCGAATCGCTCCTCAATGCCCTCCCGCATCGGTGGGCGTAGTCGGATCGACACCGGGACCGGATCCGGCCGCCGGGGCGCTGGTTCGCGCACCGCAGCCGGATCGCCGGGCTGGGCTACTGGGCCCTGGATCTTGACTGCCATGGCCACCTCCTTCATCGGGTACACCTGGGCGATCGTGCGGAGAGACCGCACTTCGTACGTGTAGCTAGGTACTACACATGCAGAGTAGTACGTATTGACGACACGTCAAGTCCATAACTACACTAACGTTTGTGGATCTCACCCTGTCAAACCGCGGCGACTACGTCGTCCGGTCCGCGATCTGCCTGGCCCGGGCCTACGGGTCGGGTCAGCCGCGCAAGCTGCGGCAGGTTTCAGCCGAGATGGAGGTACCGCGCACGTTCGTCTCCCAGATCCTCGGCGACCTCGTGCGCGCCGAGCTGGCGGTGTCCTCGTTCGGCAAGGACGGCGGCTACCGCCTGGCCCGCCCGCCCGGCCAGGTGAGCCTGCTGCAGGTCATCGAGGCCGGCGAAGGTTCCCTGGTTCCCGAGCCGTGCCCGGCCGCAGCGCAACCGTGTCACTGGCGCGAGATCTGCCCGGTGTACGACAGCTGGGCGGCCGCTGCGGGAGCGCTGCGCGCGGTGCTCGCCTCGACCAGCCTGGCCAGCGTCGCCGAACGGGATCGGGTCATCGACGACGGGAGCTCTCCGATCCCCGCGGACCCGCCCCCGCCGCCCGCCCGCGCCGTCACGGTTGCCGACTCAGTCCACGTCGAGCTCTCCGCGCCGGTGGTGGTGGCGAGACTGCGCGACGGCGGTTCCTGGCTTGTTCCCCACCTCCAGCAGGCTGTTGTCGAGGGTGAGGACCGCGGCGCAAGCAGGACTGAACAACTGGGCGATCCGATCCGGGTCAGGATCGGCCCCGGGGAACGCAAGTGGCTCGGCAAGACCGTCGCGGTCCATCTCGGGCCGGTTCGCGGTGAATGCGAGCAGGCCCTCGTGATCCCGCTGACCTGGCAGGCGACCGGACCGTCGCGGTTGTTTCCGCGGCTGGATGCCGAGCTGCGGGTGGTGGGACTGGATGAGGAGCGGGCTGAGTTGTCGTTGTCGGGCCGCTACTACCCGCCGCTCGGGCGGGCCGGTCAGGTGCTCGATGAAGCGCTGCTGGCCCGCGTCGCCCGTGCGACGGTGCGCGCGTTCCTGCGTCGGGTTGCCCGCTGTCTGGAGGAGGAAGGCTCAGCGGCCGGTGGCCTTGCGGAAGACGGTCACGGCGAACGTCGAGTCGCCGCGGAAGGGGCGTAGGTCCCAGGTCGCGAAGCGGTGTTCCTTCTCGAGTCCGGCGGCTGCGGCGTGCCGGTCGAGCTCGGCGGGTGGGTAGCCACGGTCCAGGCCGAGTCCGACGACGACGACTCCGTCCGCCGCGACATGTCGCGCGACGTGATCGAGGACGGCAGGTTCGGTTGCGGGCGCGACGAAGGCCAGAACGTTGCCGGCCAGGACAGCGGCGTCGAAGGGCGCGGTCTCGCCGAGCGCGGCGAGGTCGAGTTCGGCGAGGTCGGCGACGAGCCAGCGTGGCCCAGGATGGTCCGCCTCTGCGGCGGCGATCAACGCAGGGTCGACGTCGATCCCGACGACCTGATGCCCGCGTGCGGCGAGCTCGCCACCGACCCGGCCAGGTCCGCAGCCGGCGTCGAGGATGCGGGCGCCCCGCGGGAGCATCGCATCGACCAGGCGCGCCTCGCCGGCCAGATCGGCGCCCTCGGCTGCCATGCGCCGGAATCGTTGGATGTACCAGCTGGAATGGCTGGCGTCGTGATCGGTGACCCAGCGCGTCAAGGTGCTCACGAGGTCATCCTAAACGTGGCGAAGGAGCTGGTTGTGGGGTCCTACGTCGCACAACCCATAGGACCAAAGGCCGTACCGGTAGCGGACGGTTCACCGACATGATGACGCTGAGCTGTCCCACTTAAAGGGCTGGCGATGTGCGAATACTGCGGCAGATCGCGGTCCTCGAGGCAGAACATCGCTGGATCGAGGTGGTCCTCGGCGAAGCGAGCGGTGTCACGGCTTGCCGCGACCCAACGTAACCGGCGCGGTTGGTCGATGTCCTGTGGCGGGGTCAGTGCCCGGTAGTCAGGGTGGGTCGGGCTCTGGCGTCTGGGTGGTGTAGCCAGCGCAGGTGTTCGTGGGTGCCGAGCAG
>JAYTRE010000106.1:0-4035 GCA_043746395.1 Pseudonocardiales bacterium | reverse complement strand
CAGGCCGTGAGCTCGGCCCGGCGACGGCCAATGCGATGATGACCGCATGGTGTCGGCGCACGCTCAGCGCTACGCCGACCAGCAAGGGCGCCGGCCGGCACGGCACTTCACGGGCCTGCTCCCCCACCGCGTGGTCCGGTTTCGCCGTCCGGTGTGGTGGCAGGAGTTGGCGATCATCGGCGCGAGCTACTGGCTCTACTCGATAGTGCGCAATGCCGTGCCCGAACAGCGCTCGATAGCGCTGCGGCACGGGCGCAGCGTGCAGCACCTGCAGGACATCCTGCAGCTGAATTTCGAGCTGTCCGTCAACCACTTCATCGCCCATACCGAGTGGCTCGCACAGCCGATGAACTACTACTACGCGACCCTGCATTTTGTCATCACCGTCAGCGTCATGGTGTGGCTGTTCGTGCAGCGCCCGCACGTCTATCGCGGGGCACGCACCGTGCTCGTCACCATCACCCTGCTCGGCCTGCTCGGGTTCTACCTGTACCCCCTCGCCCCGCCCCGCCTGCTGCCGCAATACGGCTACGTCGACACCCTGCTGAAGTTCCACACCTGGGGTTCGTTGGCCGACCCGAAGATTGCCGAGCACTCCAACCAGTACGCCGCGATGCCGAGCCTGCACATCGCGTGGGCGCTGTGGTGCGGTGTCAGCATCTTCGTCTGCGCCGAGCGGCGCTGGGTTCGGATCCTCGGCCTGGCCTACCCCGTCGGGACGCTGATGGTCATCATCGGCACAGCCAACCACTTCATCGTCGACGCGGTGGCCGGCGCGATGATCGTCGCGGTCGGCTTCGCAGCGCAGTGGCTACTGTCCGGGCACGGCACCTTCGTGCCGCCCACCGGGGCACCTGACTTCGACCGGCCCGACCCGCCGCTTCCCGGCCGACACGCTCCGGCGTTTCAGCCGCTCTGACCGACGCGTCGCGGGCAGCGGGTACGCCTACCCCGCCGGCTCGCCGCCGTAGAAGATCTCCTCGGCGACTCGGCGCGCCCGGCGCCCGGCGCGGCGGTAGTCGTCGACCAACTGCCCCGGATCGGTACCCGCGGGCCGGCCCATCGCCCGAGCCACCGCGACCAGCCCGGCACCCTGATGTGGCAGCTGGTCGTCGGCCCGGTCCCGTACCAGCATGATCGCGTTCCGGACGTGGGTTGCCAACCGCCACGCAGCGGTGAGGGCCTCGACCTGCCGCCCGGTGAGCAGTTGCGCCTCGGCAGCAGCCACCAGGGCGTCGAGCGTTCGGGTGGTGCGCAGCGCCGGAATGCGGTGGCCGTGGGCGAGCTGCAGCAGCTGGATGGTCCACTCGATGTCGCTCAGCCCGCCCCTGCCGAGCTTGGTGTGGGTCGTCGGGTCGGCACCTCGTGGCAGGCGCTCGCTGTCCAAGCGCGCCTTGAGCCGGCGGATCTCCACGACATCGTCCGGTCGCAGGCCGTCGGCCGGGTAGCGGACCGGGTCGATCATGGCGAGGAAGCGGGCCCCGAGGTCGGCGTCGCCGACCGCGAAGCGGGCCCGCAACAGCGCCTGCGCCTCCCACGCCGATGACCACCGCGCGTAGTACTGCTCGTAGGATGCCAGCGACCGGACCAAGGGTCCGCCACGCCCTTCGGGGCGCAGGTCGGCATCCACGCCCAGCGGCGGATCGTTCGACGATGGCGCGCCGAGCAGCGCGCGCAGCCGGCTCGCAACCTCGTGGGCAAGGCGGGCGCAGTCGTGGCCGTCGGCGGCACCGTCATCGGCCTCGAAGACGAACATCACATCGGCGTCGGACCCATAGCTGGTCTCGGCGCCCCCCAGGCGGCCCATCGCGATCACCGCGAACCGCAGGGGCAGCCGCTCCAGCGCGCGCTCGGCGGCGACCGCACCGGCAGCGATGCGCAGGGCCGCCTCGAGCGTGGCTTCGGTGCTCGCGCTGATCGCCCGGCAGACGTCGACGACGTCCAGCCTGCCGAGCAGGTCGGCGAACGCGATGCGCAGCAGCTCCTGCCGTCGCACCCCGCGCACCGCGGCGATCGCGGCGCCCGGATCGTCCTTACGGGCGGCCGAATCCGCCATCTCGGCAGCGATCTCGGCGGGCTCGCGTGGCACGAGCTCGCCGTCGTGCGCCAGCAGCTGCAGCGCCTCGGGCGCGCGCCCCACCATCCGCGCCACGTATCGGCTCGTCCCGAGCAGGTAGGCGAGCCGGGTCGCCACCGCCCCCTCGTCGCGCAGCAGGCGCAAGTACCAGGGCGTCGAGCCGAGCTGATCGGAGACCTGGCGGTAGGCGAGCAGACCCCCGTCGGGATCGGGGGCATCGGCGAAGTAGGACAGCAGCACAGGCAGCAGGGTGCGCTGCAGGGCAGCGCGGCGCGACAGTCCGGCGGTGAGCAGTTCGATGTGCCGCAGCGCGCCGGCCGGGTCGGCGAAGCCTAGGGCCGACAGCCGCCGGCCGGCCTCGGTCGGCGTGAGACGCAGTCCCTCGGACGGGACGCGGGCCACCGCCTCGAGCAGCGGCCGGTAGAAGAGCTTCTCGTGCAGGCGCCGCACCTCGCGGGCGTGCAGTGCCCATTCAGCCTCCCACACGGCGTGGGCGTCGCCCCGCGCATCGGGTCGGTAGCCCATCGCCCGACCCAGCCAGGCGAGTGTCGCCGGATCGTCGGGGACGATATGGGTCCGCCGCAGCCGGCGGAGCTGGATGCGATGCTCGGTCGCCCGCAGGAAGCGGTAGGCATCGATCAGGCTCACCGCGTCGTCACGCCCGACATAGCCACCGTCGCGTAGCGCCTCGAGCGCGGGCAGCGTCGCCGCCACCCGCAGCGACTCGTCCCCGCGGCCGTGGACCAGCTGAAGCAGCTGGACAGCGAACTCGACGTCGCGCAGCCCGCCGCGACCGAGCTTGATGTCGCGCTCGCCGATGGCGGCCGGAATGTGCTCGACGACGCGGCGGCGCATGGCCCGGACGTCGGCGACGAAGTCGGGACGCTCGGCGGCACTCCAGACCAACGGGGCGATGGTGTCCAGGTAGGCGCCGCCCAGCTCCAGGTCACCGGCGACCGGGCGAGCTTTGAGCAGGGCCTGGAACTCCCAGGTGCTCGCCCAGCGCCGGTAATACGCCTCATGGCTGGCCAGCGTCCGCACGAGCGGACCGTTCTTACCCTCCGGGCGCAGACCGGCGTCAACCTCCCACGCCACCGAATGACACAGCCGCATCGTCTCGCCGGCCAGGGTGGCCGCGGTCGCGAGCGAGCGGTCCGCGTCGATCAGCTCGCCGTCGCGGTCTCCCGGTTCGGCGACGAAGACCACGTCTACGTCGGAGAGGTAGTTCAGCTCACGCCCGCCCGCCTTACCCATCGCGACGATCGCCAGCCGGCACGGCGGCGCCTCCGCCGGCAGCTCGGCGGCAGCGACGGCGAGCGCGGCCTGGAGCAGGTAACCAGCCAGATCGGCGAGCAGTTCGGTGACCTCGCGCAGGTCGAGGTCACCGGTAAGATCGCGTCCGGCAATGGCAACGAGCTCGCGACGGTAGGCCGCGCGCAGCGCGGGGACGGCGGCCGGCCCGGTGGTCGTCGCGCGGCTGCCCGCCGTCCCGGTCACCGGCCGGCAGCGATCCGCCCCGACTGCGGCAGCCAGCCGCGACGCCCCCGCGGCTGCGTCGTAGTCACCGACGAGCCCCCGCCAGTCGCCGGGGTTTGCCACCAGGTGCTCGGCGAGCGCCGCCGAGACCCCGAGCACTCCGACGAGGCGCGCGCGCAGCTGCCCGCTGGCCCCGATTGCCTCCCGCAGCTCGTCGCCGTCAGTACAGGCGACCATGGCCGCCAGGGCAGCGAGCGCCGCGTCCGGGTCGGCGCTTCGGCCCAGAGCGGCGATGACCGCCGCCGCATGATCGTCGACCGGGGCGTTGGCCGCGGGGTCCCACCACAGCAACGGCGGAGCGGCCAGCAGCTCGCCCGCCCGGTGCGCAGCCACGAACGACAGCCGAGCCAGGCGCTGCGCGGTCCGCACGCCGGCCCCGGGATCAGTCATGCCGGGGCGGCCCTGACCCCGGCATGGGCAGC
>JAYTRE010000105.1:0-3297 GCA_043746395.1 Pseudonocardiales bacterium | reverse complement strand
CGGGCAGCGGCAATGCCCTCGTCGATGAGCCCGAGGATGCGTCGGGCATACCCGGCGAACACGGTCCCTGCGTCGGTCAGGCGCAGGCCTCGGCCGCTGCGTTCGAGTAACGCGATACCGACCTCTCGGTGCAGCGCCGCAAGGGAGGCAGAGACCGCTGATTCGGTCACCGAGAGCCGCTCCGCCGCAGCCCGTGCGGAGCCGTGCTCGATGATGGCGAGAAAGTTCGCCAGCCGACCAGGTGTCATCAGGCTTCCCCTTACTTGACCAATATTTTAAGCGATTGTAGCTAACACTTGCTAGACAGTTCAAACATGTCGTGCCAGCCTAAGACTCTGAGGTTCGGAACTCGTCCGGGCCCCGGATTCAGGAGGCCGCGTGGCGAACGACAATGGCGCCGAGCCCGATCGCTGGGATCCCGGCGTCCATAGCTATCGGAGCATGGGCTACTACAACGCCGACTACCTCCCGAAAGACACCGACGTCCTCGCAGTATTTCGCATGACGCCGCAGCCGGGTGTCGACCCGATCGAGGCCGCTGCCGCGGTCGCCGGAGAGTCCTCCTGCGCGACGTGGACCGTGGTGTGGACGGACCGGTTGACCGCCAACGAGCACTACCAGGCCAAGGCCTATCGCGTCGATCCCGTACCCGGCCGCGAGGGCGAATACTTCGCCTACGTCGCCTATGACGTCGACCTGTTCGAGGAGGGCTCGATCGCGAACCTGACGTCCTCCGTCATTGGCAACGTCTTCGGCTTCAAACCTCTCACCGCCCTGCGCCTGGAGGACATGCGGATCCCGGTTGCCTACGTCAAGACGTTCCAGGGTCCCGCGCACGGCATCGTCATGGAGCGCGAACTGCTCAACAAGTACGGCCGGCCGTTGCTCGGTGCGACTATCAAGCCCAAGCTCGGCCTGTCAGCGCGCAACTACGGGCGCGTGGTATACGAGGGCTGTCGCGGCGGATTGGACTTCACGAAGGACGACGAGAACATCAACTCCCAGCCGTTCATGCGCTGGCGCGACCGGTTCCTGTACTCGATGGAGGGCGTCAACCGGGCGATGGCCGCGACCGGCGAGATCAAGGGCCATTATCTCAACGTCACCGCCGGCACGATGGAGGCAATGTACGAGAGAGCTGAGTTCGCCAAGGAACTCGGCAGTGTAGTGGTGATGATCGACCTCACGGTCGGCTATACCGCGATGCAGTCGATGGCCCACTGGGCCCGCGCGAACAGCGTGCTGCTGCACCTGCACCGTGCCGGCCACTCGACCTACACCAGGCAGAAGACGCACGGCGTGAGTTTCCGGGTGATCGCCAAATGGTGCCGGCTGATCGGGGTCGACCACCTGCATGCTGGCACGGTCGTCGGCAAGCTCGAAGGCGACCCGGCCACCACTATGGGCTACTACGACACAATGCGCGACGACCGCGTACCGATCAACCCTCGCAATGGCATCTTCTTCGATCAGGACTGGGCCAGCATGCCCGGGGTGATGCCGGTGGCATCCGGTGGCATCCACGCCGGCCAGATGCACCAGCTGCTCGACCTGTTCGGCGACGATGTGATCTTGCAGTTCGGCGGCGGGACGATCGGGCACCCGATGGGAATCGCGGCCGGGGCCGAAGCTAACCGGGTAGCCCTCGAAGCAATGGTCAAGGCTCGCAACGAGGGCCGCGACTTCCTCAAGGAGGGCCCGGACATCCTCCGCACAGCAGGACAGGCCTGTCGTCCGCTCGAGGTCGCACTTGCTACCTGGGGCGACGTCACCTTCGACTACACCTCCACCGATGCCCCCGATGCCGTCGCCACGGCAAGTGTTTAGGAGTCGACCATGTTGCTACGCCACGGGGCATTCTCCTACCTGCCCGAGTTGACTGATGAGGAGATCGGTGCGCAGATCCGCTACTCCTTGCAGCACAACTGGCCGGTGTCGATCGAGTACACCGACGACCCACACCCGCGCAATGTCTATTGGGAGATGTGGGGCCTACCGCTGTTCGACCTGGACGAGCCGGACGGGGTGCTACGCGAGATCAACGAATGCCGCGCGACCTTTCCGAACCACTACGTTCGTGTGCTCGCCTACGACGCCAGCCTCGGACGGCAGACGACCGCGCTGAGCTTCCTGGTCCAGCGTCCCGCGGTCGAGCCAGGTTTCCGGTTGGACCGCACCGAGGCCAACGGGCGCAACCAGCGCTACGCGATCCACCCGTACGCCACCGAGGCGCCGAGCGGCTCGCGCTACACCTCGCCATGAGCTCGGCCGGGGGATCCGGATTCCAGATGTATCGGCCCGGTTCGGCCGGCCCTTCGGATGGGCCCGGCCGGACTGGAACCGCTGACGCGGCAGCTGACGTTGCGCTACTCGACACCGACGCGACGGTCGACCTGCGCCAAGACGAGGCCGCGACCCGGGTACGGGCAGTGCTGGACAAGGTCGACGGCGATCTCATTGGCCTGGCTGGCGTCAAGCGGCGCCTGCGCGAGATCGCTGCGCTTCTGACCGTCGACCGGGCTCGCGCCCAGTTCGGCCTCACCGCCAGCAAACCCTCGCTGCACATGAGCTTCACTGGCGGCCCGGGCACCGGCAAGACCACGGTGGCGCTGCGGATGGCCGAGATCCTGCACGCCTTGGGTTACCTGCGGGTGCCGAAGGTGCACGCCGTCACCCGTGACGACCTGGTCGGCCAGTTCATCGGTCACACCGCTCCCAAGACCAAGGAAGCGATGGCCAGGGCCGCGGGTGGCGTCCTGTTCATCGACGAGGCCTACTATCTCTTTCGGCCGGAGAACGAGCGCGACTACGGCCAGGAAGCGATCGAGATCCTGCTGCAGGAGATGGAATCCGAGCGAGGCTCGCTTGTCGTCATTTTCGCCGGCTACGAAGACCGGATGGAGACGTTCTTCTCCTCCAATCCCGGTCTGAGTTCGCGGGTAGCGCACCACATCGCATTCGACGACTACAGCAAGCCCGAGTTGCTCGACATCGCCGCCATGATGCTTTCCCAGGACGACTACCAATTCGACACCGGTGGGCAGCGGGCCTTCTCCGAGTATCTGGAGCGTCGATTGCAGATGCCGCGCTTTGCCAACGCACGCAGCGTCCGCAACGCACTCGAGCGCTGTCGCCTACGTCAGGCGAACCGTTTGGTCGCCGTCGCCGGCCCAGTGACGCGCGAGGAACTCATGACCCTGACCGAGCACGACGTGCGCGGGAGTCGGGTGTTCACCACCGACACACCCACCGGCCCGAGCGGAGACAGTCTCCTACCTCATGCCGATATCGGCGACT
>JAYTRE010000104.1:0-5191 GCA_043746395.1 Pseudonocardiales bacterium | reverse complement strand
CCGCGCGCCTGGCCCGCAGCAGCGCGCCCACCTCGTGCATGCCCACCTCGCGCGCCCCGAGAGCGATCGCCCGGGTCCGCAGCGGCTCGGGCAGGTCGTGGTGCCACCGCCACGGATGGTCCTGGAAGAACCGGCGCGCAATCCCGAGTTCGTCGGCCATGGCGTGCAACTCCGCACGGGTGTCGGCCAGCAGGTGGCAGAACTCGGTGAAGCGCAGGCCGGCGCCGGGGTAGGAGCGGACGGTGTCGACGTAACAGGCCACGGGACGTCAGCGTTTGGCGGCGACCAGCAGCCCGTCGCTCACCGGCAGCAGCGCGGACAGCAGCCGGGCGTCGTCGCGGACGGCCTTCACGAGCTCGCGCAGGGTACTGGTCTCCGGATCGCGCTGGGTCAGGTCAGCCACCCGGTCGTGCCAGAGGGCGTTGTCGAAGGCCACCACGCCGCCGGGACGCAGCAGCCGTAGCGCCTGCTCGAAGTACACGCCATACGCGGTCTTGTCGGCGTCGACGAAGACGAGGTCGTAGGCCTCCTCCCGCAACCGGGGGAGCAGTTCGGCCCCGGACCCGTTGATCAGCCGGTAGCGGCTCGCAGCGACACCGGCCTCGGTGAACGCCTCGCGCGCCGCCCGCTGGTGCTCGCCCTCGACGTCGACCGTGGTGAGCACGCCCTCGGCGGCCATCCCGGCGAGCAGGTAGAGGCCCGACACACCGGCGCCGGTGCCAACCTCGACAACGGCACGGGCGCCCGTCGCGGCTGCGAGCAGGCGCAGGGTCGCGCCGCCAGCGGGCCCGATCGGGACACAGCCGAGTTCGCGAGAGCGGTCACGGGCGCCGGCCATCACGTCGTCCTCGACGGCGAAGGACTCGGCGAAACAGAGGCTGGCTTGGTTCAGCATCGCGTCGGCCATGGCGGTGAGACTAGCGCGTGCACGCGGCTCGGCGAGGTCGCCGCGAGGACCGCGGACGGCCTGGGGTGGGGCGACTCAGCGCATCGAGTCGATGATCAACGCCAGGTCGGCCGCGGTGGTCAGCGGGTTGACGATCGCGAACCGGGTGCAGGGCTGGCCGGCGTGCCGGGTGGGCGTCACGAACGCGACCTGTTCGTCCAGCAGCCGTGCACTCCACCGCGCGTAGTGCACGTCTCGCCAGCCGAGCCGTTCGAAGATGAGCACGCTGAGATCGGGCTCGACGAGCAGCCGCAGGTGATCGGCGCCGCGGATGAGGGCCGCGCCCGCCCGCGCAACCGTCAGGGTCTGCTCGATCGCCTCGCGGTAGGCGTCGGTGCCGTGGACCGTGAGGGAGAACCAGAACGGCAGCCCGCGGGCCCGACGGGTCAACTGCACGGCGAGGTCCGACGGATTGCATTCGCCCGCGACGGTGACCGGATCGAGGTAGCCGGCGTGCTGGGTGTGTGCCGCGCGCGCCTGCACCGGGTCGCGGTAGAGCAGTGCGCACGAATCGAAAGGAGCGAAAAACCACTTGTGCGGGTCGACGATGAACGAGTCAGCGTGCTCGACGCCGTCGTAGAGTGCCCGCACGCTCGGGGCGGCCAGCCCGGCCCCGCCGTAGGCCCCGTCGACGTGCAGCCACCAGCCGTGCTCGCGTGCAACTGCGGCGATCCCGGCAATGTCGTCGACGATGCCGAGGTTGGTCGTGCCCGCGGTGGCCACCACGGCGAAAATCCCGTCGCGCACCTCGGGGCTCAACGCGGCCACCGTCGAATGCAGCGTCGAGCCAACTAGCCGACCCCGCCCGTCGCCGGGCACCTCGATGACATCGACGTCCATCACGACGCGGGCGGTGTTCGTCACTGAGCTGTGCGTCTCCTCGGTGACGCACACCGCCCAGCGCGCCGGACGTCCCCCGCGCCGATGCAGTGCCGACTCGCGCGCCGCCACGAGTGCCGAGAGGTTGCCGATCGTGCCACCTTGCACGAAGGCCCCGCCTGCCGCGTCGGGCAGCCCGGCGAGGTCGGCGATCCAGCGCAACGCCTGATTCTCGGCGTACACCGCGCCCGCCCCCTCCAGCCACGAACCGCCGTACACGCTCGAGGCCCCGACAAGCATGTCGAAGCCGGCAGCCGCCTTCGTCGGCGCGCTGGGGATGAAGGAGAGGTAGCGGGGGTGGTCGACGGACAGGCAGGCGGGACCCAGGACCTCGGCCCACAGCCGCAGGGCCTCGTCGGCCCCGAGGCCCTCCGGGGTAACGGTCGCGCCGGCGAGGGACTCGAGCTGGGTCGGCGTGAGGGGCCGGTCGAGCGGCGCCTGCATGGCGAGCCGGTCGAGGCAGTACTGCGCGATCGCGCGAGTGCTGCGGTCATCATCAGACGTGTAGGTGTGCACGCGGTCAGACTAGGCAGCCGCCCGCCCGCGTAGGAGACAGCCGCCCGTCCACCTGCCCAGGCAGGGTGGGAACGGGACCGCCGCTCGTGGCGTTCAGCTGACATACAGGTTCAGCTGCTTGTGTCGTGCGAGACAATGATGCTCGTAACGGCAGTGAGGTGAGGGATCGTGACCGAAGGACTGACGCAACCCGAGCAGGTGGCTCCGGCCGCTGTGTGGGTGCCCCCGTCCTGGGACGAGGTCGTGCGCACGCACGCCGACCGGGTCTACCGGCTGGCGTTTCGGCTGTCCGGAAACCGGGCCGACGCCGAGGACCTCACCCAGGAGACGTTCGTGCGGGTCTTCCGGTCGCTGGCCGAGTACACGCCGGGAACCTTCGAGGGCTGGCTGCACCGCATCACCACGAACCTCTTCCTCGACCTGGTCCGGCGTCGCCAGCGGATCCGCTTCGACGCGTTGCCCGAAGATGCCGGTGACCGGCTGGCCTCCGGTGAGGCGGGCCCGGAGCGGGCCTTCGACGAGATGAACTTGGATCCGGAAGTCCAGCGCGCGCTGGACGAACTGCCCGCGGACTTCCGGGTCGCGGTCGTGCTCTGCGACCTGGAGCAGCTGTCCTACGAGGAGATCGCGGCCACCCTCAACATCAAGGTGGGCACCGTCCGCTCCCGGATCCATCGGGGCCGGGTGCTGTTGCGCCAGGCCCTGGCCCACCGCGCCCCCGGGCTGCGTCCCGCGGAGCCCGGCACCCCGATCCCCACGTCCACGGCTGAACGGGCGTTGACGTGAGCGCACAGCACCTGTCCGATGAAGCCGTCGCCGCCTTCGCCGACGGTGTGCTCAGCGGTCATGCGCGCGAACGCGCGGGACGACACGCCGGCGCCTGCGGCGAGTGCGCGCGGGCCGTTCGGGTGCAGCGCGAAGCCGTCCTGGCCCTGCGGGCCGCGCCCGCGCCCGACCTGCCCAGCGGCCTGCTCGACCGGCTCCGGTCGGTACCGGCCACCACGCCGATCCGGGCCTTTCCCGCCGGCGTCGCGCCCGGCGGTTCAGCGGTGTTCGCGGCGTTTGGCACGATCCCCAGCGGCAAAGTCGTCGCGCCTGCGCCGCCGGCTGAGCGCAGCCGGCGGCGGGGTCCGGTGGCGTTCACGGCCGCCGCGGTCGCCGCGGCGGGGGTGCTGGCCGTCGCCTCCTCGTCCAGCGCGTCGCCGCTGCGCAGCCCGACGCGGCCGGTGCCGGGCCAGTCACGGGTCGTGCCGGCCGCTGCCGTCACCGGGCCCAGTGGTGACGCCACTGCGGTGGTGCAGCCCTACAGCCTGTTCAGCTACCGGCCGTGACCGCGCGGCGGCGCGCCGCCGGGTTCTGCGGCAGACTCGCTTGCAGCACAGTCGTCGACGACGAGGAGTAGCGAGTGACAGGGGAGCATGCCGGCGGCCCGCCCGCTCCCCCCGGTTCACGCGCAGTCCCGTCTGAGGACGCCCTGTTCGCGCGTCCCGCGGGACTGGCCGGGGCCTTCGCCCCGCACGAGGACCAGCGGCCCTATGCGCCGCCGCCGGCGACGGTGTCGCCCGAGCAGCGGGCCACCTTCGGCCGGCCGGCCGGCGCAGCGCAGTTCGCGCCGCTGCCCGGTGAGCGTCTCGCGCCGGCCCCGGCGCCGATCGTGGCGCCCGATCCGGTCTTAGCGGCGCGTTACGGCGCACCCGCGGCGGCCGTCGACGGATTCGCACCGGCTCCCGGTACCCGCCTCCCGCCGGCACACCCACTTCCGGAGTCGCCGTGGTGGAAGGCCGACGCGCGAGATGACCCGTGGCGGGATCCGTCCTCCCGCTTCTGGCTTGGAGGCGCAGCCATCTTCCGCGGCGGTCGGCCGGCGCAACTCGACCCAGAACGCGACAGCGAGGACGGTGGCGAGCTGCTCGACGACCGCGGCGGACCGGCCGCCGATGCGGTCGCCACGGTGACCCCGCACCGGCTGCGATTCGGGCTGTCTGCCGCGGCGCTGACGCTCGTGGTCGGGCTCGTCGCCGGGTTGCTCGGTGGTGGGGCCGGGTACTGGCTGGCCAATCGCGCCAACCACCTGCTGCATCGCGCCGTCTCGCTCGGCACGCTCGACCGGCCCGCGAACCGGCCGCCGGGCTCTGTCGCGGGCATCGCCCAACGGGTCGGGCCTGCGGTCGTGTCCATCGAGGTGAGCACGCCGAGTTCGTTCGCGGTCGGTTCCGGGGTGGTGATCGACGCCAACGGCTACGTGCTGACGAACAACCACGTGATCGTCGATGCCGCCAACGGAGCTGGCTCGATAGTGGTTGACTTCGCCGACGAGGCGAAGGCGAGGGCGCAGATCGTCGGCCGCGACCCGATCAGCGATCTGGCCGTGCTGAAGGTGCCGGCCCAGAACCTGACCGTGGCCACGTTGGGCAACTCCGACGCGCTCGCGGTGGGCGACCCGGTGATCGCCATCGGCTCGCCGCTAGGGCTGCAGGGCACGGTCACCAGCGGCATCGTCTCAGCACTCGGTCGCGCGGTGCATGTCTTCGCCGCCAACGGCAGCTCCGACGCCTACCTCAACGCGATCCAGACCGATGCGCCGATCAATCCGGGCAACTCCGGCGGGGCCCTCGTAGATGCTGCCGGCGCCGTCGTCGGCCTCAATTCGGCTGCTGCTGTCGGCGCCGCGCTGCCCGGCCAGCAAGCGCAGACCGCCAGCGGCATCGGCTATGCCATCCCCATCAACTACGCGCGCACTATCGCCGAGGAGCTGATCAAGTCCGGCAAGGCCGTGCATGGCGCGCTCGGTGCCCAGGGCCGCACCGCCACCACGTCCGACAGCTCCGAGCAGGGCGCCTACCTCGAGCA
>JAYTRE010000103.1:0-3254 GCA_043746395.1 Pseudonocardiales bacterium | reverse complement strand
ATCGGCCACCGGGCCCGCCATCGTGTCCTCGTGGGGCAGGATCACGCCGTCGGCCGGGTCGCGCAACTCGACGGCGCCGAGCAGTCCGCGGGTGGCCGGGCCGTCCCCTGGGTGCATTTCGTAGACGTAGAGGGCCGGCTCGTCGTCGGCGCGCAGTTGGTCGTCGCGCACCCACCGGTCGAGCCGCCGCGCCGCGCCTCGATAAGGGTCCTCGCCCGACTCGGCGCGGGGCAACACGACGGAAACCGCATTCTCGGGATCGCTGGCCAGCAGCCGGGCCCGTTCCAGGTCATCGATGACGTCGTAAGGGGGGCAAAGCAGCCGCCCGAGGGCAGCGCCATTCGCGACGGGCCGCAGCGCCCGGAACGGTGCCAGGGAGAGCCCTGGGACGGGCGCGACAGTCATGGGAGGCGATCGTACGCAGTTCCCACAGCATGCGATCATGCAACCTGTGATGAGGACGGAACTGGACAGCTGCGACGACGCACCGTGCGAACGCTTCGATGTTGCTCTGCTCGATCTCGACGGCGTGGTCTACATCGGTGCGGATGCCGTGCCAGGGGCGCCGCAGGCGTTGCAGACGGCCCGATCGCGGGGAATGCGGCTGGCGTTTGTCACCAACAATGCCGCCCGCCCGCCTGCGGTCGTCGCCGAGCACCTGCGTGCCCTGGGCGTCCCGGCCGATGCGGCGGAGGTGATCACGTCGTCGCAGGCCGCTGCCCACTACCTCGCCGAACGACTTCCGCGTGGCGCGAGAGTTCTGGTCGTGGGCACGACGGGCCTGGTCGAGGCGCTGCTCGAGCGCGACCTGTGTCCGGTGCGCAGCGCCGACGACGCACCGGTGGCCGTGGTCCAGGGCTTCTCTCCCAAACTCGACTGGAAACAGCTCGCCGAAGGGGCAGTGGCGATCAGTCGGGGCCTGCTGTGGGTGGCGACCAACGCCGACCGCACCGTGCCGTCTCCCCGTGGGCCGGTGCCGGGAAACGGCTCGATGGTGGCGGCCTTGCGACACGCGACAGGTGCGGAACCCGTTGTCACCGGAAAGCCGGATCCCACCATGCACCGGGAGACCGTCGAACGTGCGGGGGCTCGGCGTCCCATTGTCGTGGGGGACCGGCTGGACACCGATATCGAGGGCGCCAACGCGGTGGGCTGCGCCAGCCTGCTCGTGCTCAGCGGCGTGACCACCCCCGCGGCCTTGCTCGCGGCGGCTCCTCGAGCAAGACCAGGATTGCTGGGCCGAGATGTCGGAGCGCTGCTGGCCCGCCATCCCGAGACCGTGGCCAGCCAGCACGGCCTGTCGTGCGGCGAGTGGCAGGTGAGCGGGCCGCCCGGCTCGCCCGGCCCGCTTCGGCTGTCGCATCGCCGCGCGCCCGCAGCCGCTGGTCCAAGCCACCACCCCGTGCCCCGGCCCGGCGGCGCGCCCAGCACCGGACTCGACGATGGACTCGACGCGCTGCGCGTGCTCTGTGCCGCTTCCTGGCAGCGATCGACGCGCGGTGGGCAGCCGGCCGAGCGCGCGGGATCGAGTGCAGCTGCCCGCCACGATGACGCCGTCGACGATGTCAGGTGCGTAGCCGAGGACTCCGCGGCCGAGGCGCAACTGCGCGAGCTCAAGCTACTCTGACGCCGCCACCGCGCCGCGGTGGGGAGCCGAGCCCCCCGGGGCGGCGACCCGGGTCACGGCCCGCCGGCCCGCGGCGGGGCGAATCGGTCTCCGTCAGAACATCGTCCTCAGTTTGATGAGGTCGAACACGCTCGCGTTGATCTTGACCCGCCCACTTGCCCAGGCGGTGGCCAGGTTCAGCTCGCCCGCCACCAGCTTGAGCAGGTCCGCACTTGTCATCGACAAACGCAGCTGAGCATCGGGCCGGTCCACCTGGCGGATATCGACCAGTTGACCGTCGTGCAGGCGCGCACCAAAGGTGACCGCGAGATCATGCAGGCTGCAGCTCACCGTCCGCTCGAACGCGGTCATCTTCCGATCCGCGGGGTCGGCGCCGGTGAGGCGCTGGGCGAGCTGACCGAAGGCGAGCTCGCACTCCGCTACGGTGGCCATTGCCCTCCTTCGGCTGGGCGCAAGGCATGCCGGATCGCCGAGCCGCGCGGCCCGACGCGACCCGCGGCCGGGGCACGCGAGCGCGTGCGACGCTACCGCACCCGCGGCCCGCGGCCAGTGGCCCGCACCCGCACCCGCACCCGCACCCGCGGCCCGCGGCCCGCGGTAGCGTTCCTGCCGACAGACAGCGGCGCCCCCCGGAAGGAGCCAGCGCGGTGTTGTTCGATGAAGGGCCATCCGCCGCGGTCCCGCTCGCGCCGGGCCCGTTCGCTGACCCGGGCGATTGGGCCGAGTCCGCGTCACCAGCCGACCGCGCCGAGCCGGCCGAGAACGGCCCATCAGGCGAGCTAGCCGAACCGCGCGAGCGAGCCGAACCGCGCGACGAGAGCCACGCCGACCTGCTGGCCACGCTGGAGAACCTGGCCCGGGTGCCTCTGAGGGAACACGCCGAGCACTACCAGCAGATCCACGCGCATCTTCAGGGCAGACTCGCCGAGATCGACAGCGCCTGAGCGCGACCGAGTTACTGGAGCGAGCCTGTTGGCAGCACGAGTCCAGCGTCTGGATGCGGAGTTGGTCCGGCGCGGCCTGGCCCGCTCCCGCGAGCACGCTAGCGAGTTGATCGCCGCCGGCCGGGTCGAAGTCCGGGGCGTGGTCGCGAGCAAGCCCGCAACTGGCGTGCAGAGCGCAACTGCGCTGCGCGTCCTCGCGGACACCGACGATCCCGGTTACGCCTCGCGCGGTGGTCACAAGCTCGCCGGGGCACTGGCCCACTTCGCCGCGATCACGGTCACCGGCCGGCGCTGCCTGGATGCGGGCGCCTCGACGGGTGGCTTCACCGACGTCCTGCTCCGGGCCGGCGCCGCCGAGGTGGTGGCGGTCGACGTCGGCTACGGGCAGCTGGCCTGGCCGCTGCGTTGCGATGACCGGGTCCGGGTGCTCGATCGCACCAACGTCCGAACTCTGACACCGGGCCAGCTCGGCGGCCGGGTGGACGTGACCGTCGCCGATCTGTCGTTCATTTCGCTGAAGCTCGTGCTGCCGGCGCTGGCTGCGTGTACCCACCCCGACGGGCACCTGGTGCCGATGGTGAAGCCTCAGTTCGAGGTCGGCGGCGAACAATTGGGCCGTGGCGGGGTGGTGCGCGATCCGGACGTCCGCGCGGCGGCGGTCGTCGAGGTGGCCCGACATGCGG
>JAYTRE010000102.1:0-3732 GCA_043746395.1 Pseudonocardiales bacterium | reverse complement strand
CCCGCTGCCGTCGCGCCAGGTCAGGACCGTCCGACGAGTGGCCCCGCCGCGGCGCACCGATCATCGTCGCCCCTGTCCCGCCGGTCCGAGTCGCCCGCTCCAGCCTGCCCGGTGACGTAACGTGGTCGGGTGCCGCGCAGCTATCGATTCGCGCTGAGACCCGGCTGGCTGGTCGGGCACTTGCTCGTGCTCGCGGCCGGTCTGACGATGGTCCTGCTGGGCCGCTGGCAGCTCAACGTCTCCGATGCGAAACACTTCAACATTCAGAACTTCGGCTATGCGCTGCAGTGGTGGTCGTTCACCATCTTCCTGGCGGTGCTGTGGGTCAAGATCCTCCGGGACAGCTCGGCGCCGGCGCGATCTAACCCGTCAGTGGCCGGCATGGCGGACGCAGGTGACGCACCGCCCCGGTTGCCTCCTGCGAGCGCTGAGACGCCGGTGGCCTATCGTCGCTATGTCATGCCGCAGAGCTCATCGACGCGGGCCCCGGCCGGCGACGCGACCCACGCGGCGTACAACGACTACCTGGCCAGCCTTGCCGGTAACTCCCCGGCGCTGCGGCCCGACGAAGGGACGGCAGGATGACGACGGCGACACGGGCGAAACCGGCCAAGCTCCGGGGCGCACTCCTGGCCTACCGCATCATGGCCTTCACGACCGGCATCGTGCTGCTGCTAGGCACCATCACCCTGGTCATCCAGGACGCCGGGCACGTCAACCGGATCAAGACCGGCGTGGGCCTGCTGTGGCTCACCCACGGGTACCTGTACCTCGTGTACCTAGTTACGACGGTGAACCTTGGGCTCAAGCTGCGGTGGGGGCTCGGACGAATGGCCGCGGTAGCGCTCGCTGGCACCATCCCGACGATGTCCTTCGTTGCCGAGCACTTCGTCACCCGAGACGTCCGTACCCAGCTCGCCGAGCCCGCCCGGCCCGCGGCCTAGCCATCCGGGTAACCGGTGCAGCGATCCGAGCGAGTTGCCTTCAGCTCACCCGCTACGGGAGCGAGGACACGATGCGCTACCTGCGCTCCAGCGTGGCCCTGCCGATGCTGGCGGTGGCGGTGATCGCGTTGGCCGGCTGCAGTGGTGCATCCTCCTCGCCGGGGCCGAACTTGCCCTCATCGCTCACTGACCCCAACGGCACCGGAGCCTTCCAGGGCATCGGGCTCAGTCCGCCGGAACCGCGCCCGTCGTTCACCCTCACCGACACCGTCGGCAAGCCATTCGCATTTGGCAGGCAGACCGCGGGACACCCGACGTTGCTGTTCTTCGGCTACACAAAGTGCCCGGACGTTTGCCCGGCGACGATGGCCGACGCCAATGCCGCGATCAAGACGCTGCCGGTTGCCTTTCAGGCCACGATCGACGTCGTCTTCGTCAGCACGGACGTCAAGCAGGACACGGCGGCCGTCATTGCTCAGTGGCTGATGAACTTCTCCGCGGGCATCTCCGCGCACGTAATCGGGCTGCGCGGCACCCAAGCCCAGATCGACGCCGCGCAGGCGGCGGCCCACGTGACGCTGGCTCAGGACGGCGGGCAGCTCCACTCGGCGCAGCTGCTGCTGTTCGGGGCCGACGACTACGCGCGGGTGACGTATCTGCCGAGTTCCTCGGAGTCCGCGCAGATCGCGCATGACCTGCCGCTGGTGGCGCGACGCTAGCAGTCGGGCGGCTACGGCAGAATCACCGTTCGTGAGCCGGAATTCGATGCGCGGTTGGTTGGGCATGCTCGTCCGGTTGATCCTGGGCGGGGTGTGGGTGTGGGCCGGGTGGGCCAACACGAAGTCTCCTCGAGGCTTCGTCCAGACTGTGCGGACCTACGACGCGACGCCGCAGTGGTTGTCCGCCGCGATCGGGTACGGGCTGCCCGTGCTCGAGGTGGCCCTGGGCCTGCTGCTGATCGCCGGCGTCGCGGTGCGGGCGGCCGCGGCCACGTCCGCGGTACTGCTGCTCGTGTTTCTCGTGGGTCTGATCGAGGCGTCAGCGCGCGGCATCAAACTTGACTGCGGGTGCTTCGGCGGTGGTGGCCCGACGGCCGGCGCCACCCATTACACCCTCGACATCGGCCGCGCCCTCGTCCTGCTGGTGCTGGCGGTACTGCTCGCGCTCTGGCCGGGGACGAGGTTGTCGGTCGAGGAGTTTCTGGCCCGCCACGACCATGTCGCACCGCCGTCGGCGAAGCGGCTGCGCAGCGACCAGGGGCAGCGCAAGTACCTCACCATGCTGGAGGCGCGCCGCCGCGAGGCCCGAGTACGCACCCGGTTCGTCAACGGTTCGTTGGCCCTCGTCGTCACGCTGATCGTCATCATTGGTATTGGTGTGCAGGCCGGGCGCGCCAAGATCGTCGGAAGTGTGACGGCGGCCAACGCGTCGGCCAGTCAGGGTGTCGTGTACGGCAAGAAGGCCGCCGCCATGGTCGATGTCTACGAGGACTTCCAGTGTCCCGGTTGCCGCCAGTTCGAGCAGGCCGTACACACCACGCTCGAGGCGGATGTGGTCGCAAACCTCGCACAGGTCCGCTATCACCCGCTGGCCTTGCTGGACCGGAACTCTCGCGGCAACCGGTACTCCTCGCGCGCGGCGAACGCAGCGCTGTGCGCCTCCGACGTCAGCGTGAACGCGTTCGTGAAGTACCACGACGTGCTGTTCGGTACGGGTGCGAAAGGCGTCCAGGTACAGCCAGCGGTCGGTAGCAACGGGCGCAGCGACACCAATCTCGTCACGTATGCGCAGCAGGCGGGTTTGACGTCGGCCCAGGTCACCACGTTCGAGTCGTGCGTGCAGACCGAGCAACACCAGGCGCTTGTCCAGGCGATCACCGAGGACGCCAGCAAAAGCGGCGTGACCGCGATACCGACCGTGCGGGTGAATGGCGTGACCCTCGCGCACAATGATCTGGCCACGCTGCAGGCGGCGATCGCGGCGGCAGACCGGAAGGGTCCGGCGCCTGCGCCGTCACCGGCGCCGTCCCCGTCGGTGCGTCCGTCGGGCTCCGCCGTCGTGCGCCCCAGCGTGACACCGAAGGCGTCGGTGTCACCGACCAGGTGAGACGACGGAAGGGCCGGCCGTCCGCAGGGGACGCCCGGCCCTTCCGGTTTGGGCCTTACTTGTTGGCGGCGTCCTTCAGGGCGCTGCCGGCAGTGATCTTGACGGTCTTGGCGGCGGCGATCTGGATGGTCGCTCCGGTGGCGGGGTTGCGGCCCTCGCGGGCAGCGCGCTGGCCGACCGATAGTGCGAAGAAGCCGGGCACGCTGACCTTCTCGCCCTGGGCTGCCGCGCCCTCAAGCGTCGACTGCAGGCCGCGTAGGACGGCGTCCACCGTCTTCTGCTCGAGCGACGCGGCGTCGGCGACGGCGGCCACCAGTTCCTTGCGGTTCACGGGAATCTCCCTTGATCGTCGGTGTGTACGGCCTCCAGTATGGGTGACGTCGCTGTACCGCCCGTCTTTAGGGGGGTATCGGCGTGGCGTGTCGCGACGAATCGGGGCGGTTCGGACGGCTCCGACGCGCCGTGTAGCATTGCCCGTCGGCTCCGAGGATGGGTTTTTCGGAGCAGCAAGGGGCTGTGGCGCAGCTGGTAGCGCACCACACTGGCAGTGTGGGGGTCAGGGGTTCGAGTCCCCTCAGCTCCACTTACGGAAGCCCCGGAATCCGGGGCCTGCAGCCTGTCCGCCGTCTTCTGAGACGGCACGGGGTGGAGCGAGACTGGAGCATTGGCGTTTTGCGATGCC
>JAYTRE010000101.1:0-2694 GCA_043746395.1 Pseudonocardiales bacterium | reverse complement strand
CGGCCGCTGACGGGCGCTGGCGTGGGACGGTCCGCGGCCTCATTAGGCTGGGGATCATGCAACTGCTGACGCTGCCCGAGGTCGCCGACGCCCTCGGCGTCCCGATCAACCGGGTACATCAGTACGTGCGTGACGGGCACCTCGTCGCGGTGCGTGACGATGCTGGGGTGCGCCGCGTGCCCGCAGCGTTCGTGCAGGACGGCGTGATCGTGAAATCGCTGCCGGCAGTGATCACGTTGTTGCGCGATGCGCGCTACGCCGACGACGAGCTCGTCGCGTGGCTGCTGCGCGACGACGACTCGTTACCCGGCACGCCAATCGACGCGCTGCGCGCCAACCGCGGTACGGAGGTCAAGCGCCGCGCGCAGGTCGCGGGCTACTAGGGTCGGACGCGACGGCTCGCTGGTGCTTCGCCCACCGCACCTGATCCCACGACCGACGTGCGGCCGGGCAGGTGCGCATCGCTGGGGCACGCTACGGGCTGGGGCACGCTACGGGCTGGGGCGCGCTTGGGGCTGGGGCGTGCTTCGGGCTGGCCCGCTCAGGTGCTCCGCTCGGTCGCGGCGACCGCGAGGGCATCGAGTGCCGGCACCGCGTCGGCGGACAGGGCGGCACTGCGCAACGCGTGCCGCGCCTCGAGCCCGCGGTCGGCGATGCGCTGCTCGACGAGGGCGAGCGCACCGGTCGAGACGATCACGTCGCGCAGCGCGGCGACGGTCTGCTCGGCCATCTGGCGGTTGCCGAGTTGCGCGCGCAGCAGGTCGGCCTGCGCGCGGTCGGCGTGGTCCATGGCCAGGGCGACGAGCAGCGTCCGCTTGCCTTCGCGCAGATCGCCGCCGGCGGGCTTGCCGGTGCGGCTCGGATCGCCGAAGACGCCGAGGATGTCGTCGCGGAGTTGGAACGCCTCACCGAGCGGCAGCCCGTACGCGGAAAGCGCCGCAAACGTCGCCGGGCCGGCGCCCGCAGCGGCGGCACCGAAGTGCAGCGGGCCTTCGACGGTGTACTTGCCGGTCTTGAACTCGGCCACCCGCAGCGCGTCCGCGACAGAGAAGCCGCCGCGCGCCTGCACGAGGACGTCGAGGTACTGCCCGGCCATCACGAGTTCGCGCATGTCGTCGTAGACGCGCCGGGTGCCCGGCTGAACGGGCGGGTCGAGACCGGCGGTGGCGAACATCGCATCGGCCCAGGACAGCAGCAGGTCGCCGAGCAGGATCGCCGCGGCGGTGCCGAACACGTCGGCGTCGCCAGTCCAGCCGGCCTCGCGGTGCAGCCGGGTGAACGCGGCGTGGGCCGCGGGACGTCCGCGGCGGGTGTCGGAGGCGTCCATCACGTCGTCGTGGACGAGGGCGCAGGCGTGCAGCAGTTCGAGGCTGGCCGCCGCGGTCACGAAGGCCGTGTCGTCGCCGGAGGGTGCCGCCGAGCGCCAACCCCAATAGGCGAAGCTGGGCCGCAGTCGTTTGCCGCCGTCGAGGACGAACGCCGAAGCGGTCGCGGCGACAGGCGCGAGTTCGGGGCCGACCTTCGACAGCGATCTCGAGCGTTCCGCCAGGAAGGTGGCCAGTGCCGAATCGACGCGCCCGATCAGCTCGGCAGGCCCACTCACCCGCGGGACATTACGCTGAAGGCCATGACGCGGACCGTACGGGAGTGCCTGGCGGCCGGACGTCCGACCATCTCGTTCGAGTTCATGCCGCCCAAGACCGCGGAGGACCAGCGCCGCATCTGGCAGACGATCCGTGAGCTCGAGCCGTTGCGGCCCTCGTTCGTCTCGGTGACGTACGGCGCCGGCGGTTCGACGCGGGACAACACCATCGCGATCACCGAGCGCATCGCGAGCGATACCACGCTGTTACCGGTGGCGCACCTGACGGCGGTCAACCACTCCGTCGCCGAACTGCGCGGCATCGTCGGGCGCTTTGCCGATGCAGGCATCGTGAACATGCTCGCGCTGCGCGGCGACCCGCCGGGCGACGTCTCCGCCGAGTGGCAGGCGCATCCCGAGGGCGTCGCGCACGCTTCGGACCTCGTAGAGTTGCTCGCGGCGCACGGTGACTTCTGTATCGGCGTTGCGGCGTTCCCGTACAAGCATCCGCGCTCACCCTCGATCGAGGCCGACACCAAGTGGTTCGTCGCGAAGTGCCGCGCCGGCGCCGACTACGCCATCACCCAGATGTTCTTCGACGCCGACGACTACCTGCGGCTGCGAGATCGGGTCACGGCGGCCGGGTGTGCAGTGCCGATCATCGCCGGGCTGATGCCGGTGACGAACACGAACACGATCGCGCGGTCCGAGCAGCTGTCCGGCGCGCCGTTCCCGGCGGCGCTCGCGGCCAAGTTCGCCGCATGCGCCGATGATCCCAAGGCGGTGCGGGCGCTGGGCATCGAGCAGGCCGTCGCGCTCGCGCAGCGGCTGCTGGACGAGGGCGCGCCCGGATTGCACTTCATCACCTTCAACTTTTCCAAGGCGACGCGTGAGGTGCTGGCGCAGTTGTCGCTGCCGGTGCGCGTCTGACCGTGGTCGGGCCGGTGCGCCGGGGTGGCTGGACAGTGGCGGCGGGGGCGCTGTCGCTGGCCCACGATGGGTTTAGGGCCGTACGCCGCGGGCCACTGCTGGCGCGATCACCGTCGCCGAGCGCCCGACGCGAACGGTGTGCAGGGCACTGGCCTGCGGTGCCGCGGGGTGAGCGCGGCCAG